>CALPZT020000168.1 GCA_943328365.2 Bifidobacterium breve
ATCGATTACACCCACAAGAAGCAGACCGGTGGGTCCGGGCAGTTTGCGCGCGTCATTATCGACATCGCGCCGAGTGTCGGCGCCGAGGGCGCTTCAGAGGTCGGGTACCTGTTCGAGAACAAGGTCACCGGTGGTCGTGTTCCGCGTGAGTACATCCCTTCCGTTGATGCCGGTTGCCGGGAGGCCATGGAGAACGGCGTGCTCGCCGGCTACCCGATGGTCGACCTGAAGGTCACGCTCACCGATGGCGCCTACCACGACGTGGACTCCTCAGAACTCGCATTCAAGATTGCCGGATCAATGGCATTCAAGGATGCGGCGCGCAAGGCGGGGCCGGTGCTTCTCGAGCCGATGATGGGCGTCGAGGTCACCACTCCTGAGGACTACATGGGCGATGTCATCGGCGATCTCAACTCACGCCGCGGCCAGATTCAGGCCATGGAGGAGCGCTCCGGCGCTCGCGTGGTCAAGGCGCTGGTGCCGCTCTCCGAGATGTTCGGCTACGTGGGCGACCTTCGCAGTCGCACGCAGGGTCGGGCTAGCTACAGCATGCAATTCGACTCCTATGCACAGGTTCCGTCGAACGTGGCACTGGAGATCATTGCGAAGGCTCGCGGCGAATAACCGCGGATCACAGCAACACCAAATATCCAAAGAAACCACCGATCCGCGATAACGCCGGACGGCATAACGACAAGGGAGAACTCAGGTGGCGAAGGCCAAGTTTGAGCGCACCAAGCCGCACGTCAACATCGGCACCATTGGTCACATTGACCATGGAAAGACCACGCTGACCGCTGCGATCACCAAGGTGCTGCACGACAAGTACCCGGACGTGAACCCGTTCACGCCCTTCGACATGATCGACAAGGCGCCGGAAGAGCGTCAGCGCGGTATCACGATTTCGATCGCGCACGTCGAGTACCAGACCGAGGCGCGTCACTACGCCCACGTCGACTGCCCAGGCCACGCCGACTACATCAAGAACATGATCACCGGTGCGGCTCAGATGGACGGCGCGATTCTCGTCGTTGCGGCAACCGACGGTCCGATGCCGCAGACGAAGGAGCACGTGCTCCTCGCCCGCCAGGTCGGTGTGCCGTCCCTCGTGGTCGCGCTGAACAAGTGCGACATGGTCGATGACGAGGATCTCCTCGAGCTTGTCGAGATGGAGGTCCGCGAGCTCCTTTCGACGTACGAGTACCCGGGCGATGACATCCCCGTGGTACGCGTTGCAGCCTTCCCGGCACTTCAGGGTGACGAGAAGTGGGGCGAGTCCATCCTCGCGTTGATGAACGCGGTTGACGAGAGCATTCCGACCCCGGAGCGCGAGGTTGACAAGCCGTTCCTCATGCCCGTCGAGGATGTCTTCACGATCACCGGTCGCGGCACGGTCGTCACCGGCCGCATCGAGCGTGGCATCGTCAAGGTCAACGAGGAGATCGAGATCGTCGGCATCCGCCCCGGCCTTGCTCCCAAGTGCGTCGTCACCGGCGTCGAGATGTTCCGCAAGCTGCTCGACGAGGGTCAGGCAGGCGAGAACGTCGGCCTCCTGCTTCGCGGCATCAAGCGCGAGGATGTCGAGCGCGGCCAGGTGTGCTGCAAGCCGGGTTCGATCACCCCGCACACGGAGTTCGAGGCGCAGGTCTACATCCTGTCGAAGGACGAAGGCGGCCGTCACACCCCGTTCTTCAACAACTACCGCCCGCAGTTCTACTTCCGCACGACGGATGTCACCGGTGTCGTCTACCTGCCTGAGGGCAAGGAGATGGTCATGCCGGGCGATAACACCGACATGCGGGTTGAGCTGATCCAGTCCATCGCCATGGAGGACGGACTTCGGTTCGCCATCCGTGAGGGTGGGCGCACGGTTGGCGCTGGTCGCGTCACCAAGATCCTCAAGTAACACCGCAACACGAAGTCGGTCGCCGGGTGGCGCGGATGCGCTACCCGGCGACAGGCGAACTGCACGAAGACGAACTGCACGAAGCAGAGCTTTTGCAGCACGACCTGCACTCCATACGCATCGGCACACGAGAAGTAAGGACACCAAGCCACCATGGCGGGACAGAAGATCCGCATCAGGCTCAAGGCCTACGACCACGAGGTCATCGATTCTTCGGCACGCAAGATTGTCGAGACGGTGATTCGTACCGGTGCGCAGGTGGCGGGGCCCGTGCCGCTGCCGACCGAGAAGAACGTGTATTGCGTTATCCGGTCGCCGCACAAGTACAAGGACAGTCGCGAGCACTTCGAGATGCGTACCCACAAGCGACTCATTGACATCCTCGATCCCACGCCGAAGACGGTCGATTCGCTCATGCGTCTCGACCTGCCGGCTGGTGTCGATATCGAGATCAAGCTGTAAGGACGAGCAGACGATGGGTACCAACGTTAAGGGCGTACTGGGCGAGAAGCTCGGCATGACGCAGGTGTGGGACGACAACAACAAGGTCATCCCTGTCACCGTCGTCAAGGCTGGGCCCTGTGTCGTCACCCAGGTGCGCACCCCCGACAGTGACGGCTACTCGGCCGTGCAAATCGCATTCGGTGCGATCGATCCGCGCAAGGTGAACAAGCCTGCCACCGGTCATTTCGAGAAGGCAGGCGTGACCCCGCGTCGTCATCTCGTCGAGATCAGGACTGATGATGCCTCGGAGTACGTGCTCGGTCAGGAGATCAGCGCTGAGACCTTCGAGGTTGGTCAGATGGTTGACATTGTCGGCACGACCAAGGGCAAGGGTTTCGCCGGCGTTATGAAGCGCCACGGATTCCACGGACTTCGCGCCACGCACGGTGTCCAGCGCAAGCATCGCTCGCCGGGCTCCATCGGCGGCTGCTCGACTCCTGGCCGCGTGTTCAAGGGCATGAAAATGGCCGGGCGCATGGGTGGCGAGAGGCAGACCACGCTGAACCTTCGCATTCAAGGGGTTGATGTCGAGCGCGGGCTCATCCTCGTCAAGGGTGCCGTTCCCGGCCCGAAGGGCGGCCTCGTATTCGTTCGTACCGCCGTGAAGGAGGCCTGAACATGACTTCTGTTGACGTTCGCACACCGGCCGGCAAGCCGGCAGGCTCGGTTGATCTTCCGGCTGAGATCTTCGATGTGCAGGTGAACATTCCGTTGATTCACCAGGTGGTCGTGGCGCAGCTCGCAGCTGCGCGTCAGGGCACGCACTCGACGAAGACGCGCGCTGAAGTGAGTGGTGGTGGCCGTAAGCCGTATAAGCAGAAGGGCACCGGCCGCGCCCGTCAGGGCTCGATTCGCGCACCTCAGTTCACCGGCGGCGGGGTCGTTCACGGCCCGAAGCCACGCGACTACTCGCAGCGCACTCCCAAGAAGATGAAGGCGGGCGCCCTGCGCGGTGCCCTCTCGGATCGGGCTCGTGAAGGACGCATCCACGTTGTGTCCGAGTTGGTAACTGGCGACGTGCCGTCGACGAAGAAGGCCATGGCGGTGATCAGCGCCCTGAGTCTCGAAGGCAAGGTGCTGCTGGTTGTGGGTCGTGAGGAGACAACCTCATGGCTGTCACTTCGAAATGTGCCAAACACTCATGTCTTGAGCCCCGATCAGCTGAACACCTACGACGTGCTCGTAAGCGACCAGGTGCTCTTCACGAAGGCGGCGCTCGAAACGTTCACGGCTGGAGCCCCGACGGGCAAGAGCGTCAAGGCAGTCGCAGCGGAGAGCGAGGTTGAGGCATGAGGATCCCAGATCCGCGTGACATCCTGGTTGCACCGGTGATCTCGGAGAAGAGCTACGGGCTTCTCGATGAGAACAAGTACACGTTCATCGTGTCGCCGGATGCGAACAAGACACAGATCAAGATCGCTGTTGAGCAGGTGTTCGGCGTGAAGGTTACGTCGGTCAACACGGCCAATCGCGCAGGCAAGCGGGTTCGCACCCGGACTGGTTTCGGTCGTCGAGCAGCGACGAAGCGAGCGATCGTGTCCGTTGCCGCCGGTGACCGAATCGACATCTTCGGAGGCCCGGTTTCTTAGCCGGGACTTCAGACTGAAGAGGAACAGCTATGGGAATCCGCAAGTACAAGCCGACTACTCCGGGCCGTCGTGGTTCGAGCGTGGCCGACTTCGTCGAAATCACGCGGTCGACGCCGGAGAAGTCACTCGTTCGTCCATTGCCCAAAAAGGGTGGACGCAACAACTCCGGCAAGATCACGACACGCCATCAGGGCGGCGGGCACAAGCGTGCCTACCGGCTCATCGACTTTCGTCGAGCTGACAAGGATGGCGTGCCGGCGAAGGTGGCGCATATCGAATACGACCCCAACCGGACAGCGCGCATCGCTCTGCTGCACTTCGCAGACGGGGAGAAGCGCTACATCCTCGCCCCGAACAAGCTGAAGCAGGGCGATCCGATCGAGACGGGGCCGTCGGCTGATATCAAGCCGGGCAACAACTTGCCCCTGCGCAACATCCCGGTCGGTAGTGTCATTCACGCGGTTGAGTTGCGGCCTGCTGGCGGTGCGAAGATTGCGCGCTCGGCCGGTGCGTCCGTCCAGTTGGTCGCCAAGGATGGTCCGTACGCCCAACTTCGGATGCCGTCCGGCGAGATCCGCAATGTTGACCTTCGCTGCCGCGCGACAATCGGCGAGGTCGGCAATGCCGAGCAGTCGAACATCAACTGGGGTAAGGCCGGCCGAATGCGCTGGAAGGGCAAGCGCCCGAGCGTCCGAGGTGTCGCCATGAACCCGGTCGATCACCCGCATGGTGGTGGTGAGGGCAAGACCTCCGGTGGTCGTCACCCGGTCAACCCGAACGGTAAGCCCGAGGGTCGCACCCGTAAGGCCAACAAGGCCAGCGACAAGTTCATCGTCCGCCGTCGTAAGACCGGCAAGAAGCGCTAAGGGAACCCGAGATGCCTCGCAGTCTGAA
>CALPZT020000169.1 GCA_943328365.2 Bifidobacterium breve
CGAGTTCGCCATCAGCTCCCAGGACCCCGAGAAGGCGAGCCTCGCACTGGCGGAGGCGCGATCGCTCCTGGAGCGCGCTGGCAGCTCTCCGTCGCCATTCGAGATAGGCGAGCCGGCGACTGAATCGTCCTCACTGCCCGCTCAGCTCAGCGAACTCGAATCGGCCTGGGCAGGCATCGTCGATGTCCGGATTCACTCGGACGACGCAGGGGCTCCGGATGAGTCCGCGAAGCGCAAACTCATGAGCATCGTCACCGAGGGCATCAATGATGCCGCTCGACACGGCCAAGCGACGAGCGTTGACGTCACGATTCTCCGGTGCCCTGATGGCTGGGAGGTCATCGTCGATGACAACGGCTCGAATGACGCCGCACTGGTGGGCGCCGCACCGGGGCTGGGATCTCGCTATCTCGATGCGGTTGCGCTTCAGGCGTGGAGCCGGGTGCGGACAGACGACGGCCGCACCAGGCTCACGGCGCGTGTGAAAGCAAGTTCCGGGGAGTAAGAGACGGATCGTTCACCCGAGAAAACATACACATGTTAATGTGTATGTATGCCCATGACGCATCGCCTGCAGATCCTTCTTGAAGAGGAGCAGTTCGACCGTCTTGCGCGGCGCGCAAAGTCGGAGGGGCGCAGTGTCGGTTCCTTGATCCGCGAAGCCGTCGACTACATGTGGACCGGCACCGATGACCGCAAAGAGGCGCTGCTCAACGCAATCCTTGCTGATGGGCCGATGCCTGTGCCTGACCCTGATGAACTCGCGCGCGAGCTCGACGAACTGCGTGGATCACGGTTTCCGGCCCGTTGATGCTCATTCTCGACACGTCCGTGCTCGTGTATGCCTCAGGCGAAGAGCATCCCTTACGTGAGCCCGCGATTCGACTCCTGCGAGATGTGGTGGCCGCTCGCGTGAGCGCGACCACGACACCTGAAGTACTCCAGGAATATGCGCATGTGCGAGCGCGTCGTCGCGACCGAAGTGATGCGCTAGCCCAGGTTGAGAGGTTCGCCGGCCTGCTCGCGCCCCTCACCCTCGTCACTGCCCGTGACGTTCTCGAAGGCCTGCGCGTCTGGTCGCAGACTGAGCCCCTCGGGGCTTTCGACTCGGTGGTCGCTGCAGTGGCAATGACCCGCGGGTGGTCGGCAGTCTCCTCGGATCAGGGCTTCGGCTCTGTTTCCGGACTCGAATGGATTGATCTCGCGCAGTACTAGCGACAAGTCCAGCTTGCCCGCGCCCGAGGCCATGCATCACCATCCCGGCAGGTCATGGCCGCCGATCTGGTGTAGACAGCAGCAATGAATGAAGATACCTACACCTCAATGATGCTCATCGTGGCCCAGGTGTTCGAGGTCATTGCCGCGGCGGTGCTCTTCATCGGGCTGCTGTGGTCTGTGTGGATCTCCGTCCGCGACTACCGACGGCGCAGGGATGGCGGCCTCGCCTACCGGGCCATGCGGCAGTCCTTCGGCGGTGCCATTCTTCTGGGCCTGGAGATATTGGTCGCCGGCGACTTGATCCGAACGGTCGCTGTCGCGCCCACGCTCGACAACGTCATCGTGCTCGGCCTCATCGTCCTCATTCGCACATTCCTGAGCTTCAGCCTGGAGATTGAGATGGACGGAGTCCCGCCCTGGCGCAAGGGGCTTGTCAGCGGTGCGAGCGTCATGGCGAGGGCGGCCGCTGCATCCAAGCCAGCTCCGTGAAAGGCAAGCGCGTCGTGCATGGGGTCGCGTGCATCGACGCATGAGACCCGGCAGGCTTGGGGCATGATCCAGGTCCGGCCGAACGCAGGTGAGCTGCGCTCTTGGCTCCGGCCGGGCCGCACGGGCCGTCGGATCCTGTCGGTCGGCACGATGCGCGCCGGCTCGGTAGCGCTTGCGGCCGTCCAAGTGCTCGTCTTGTCTCGGGTACTCGGAGCGAGCGGCCTGGGTTCCTTCGCGATCATCACGACATGGCTCCTCGTCCTCACCACTTTGAGCGTCGGCGGATTCGGCCGGCTCGTCCAGCGATCGATCGGCAAGGGCGGCGCTGAGGCTGCGCAATCCGTCCGCACCGCACTGCGAACGACGTCGATCATCGGCTGCATCGCGGCGCTGCTCGTCCTTGTCATCGGTACGCGGGTCCCCGGGACGGATCACGGGGTCATTGCCGCCCTCAGTCTCATGGTCGCGTTGAGCGTCCCGCTCTTTGTTTTCACCGCAACTCTCGCCGGGCTCGGATCAGTCGGCATGGCTCTCATGCCGGATGTTCTCGCTGCAATCCTTGTCATCGGATGCACGCTGCTTGCCTCGGTCGCCATGGCGCAGGTGCCGGTGATCGTGCCCATCAGTGCGCTGCTCGCCGCTGTGATCGGGTCGCTCATCGTCTGTGCCCTCGCGGTCGCCCGCCGCATCCCGCTTGCCGGCACGTGGCGTCGGGCTGGCCACCCAAGGGCCTGGGATCAGTTCCGCGACGTGAGGGTGCTCGGCGCCATCAGCGCCATCGCCATGCTCACGCCGTCGATCCCGCTGATCTTCATCGGCCTGCTCAGTTCAGATGAGCAGGCCGGCTACTACGCGATCGCGGCGAAGCTGGGCATGCTCGTGATGCTGCCGCTGCAGGTGGTCGGCCTTGCCTCGCTGTCAGAGCTTTCGGCGAGCGCGCAGAGCCCCGCCGTTGGGCCGTTGATAGAGGTGTACCGGAGAACACGGCGACTCTCCGGCCTCGGCTCACTGCTCATCGCGGTGGTCATGCTCCTTGCCCTCCCGCTCATCTTGCACATCTTCGGCGCGTCGAATCGGGAGACCGCCATTGCGGCGGCGATCGTGATCCTGGCCCAGGTGGCGAACTCGGCGGCCGGGGCGGTCGCGTTCTCGCTCATGATGCTCCATCGGGAGTCCGTGGTCCTGCGCTGGCTGATCGTCTCGCTCATCGCGTCGGTCACCATCTCCTTGATCTTTGTCGCGCAGTTCGGCGCGATAGCCGGAGCGTGCGCGACAGCTGCCTCGCTCGTCATCTGGAATCTCGCGCTGGTTCTTGTCCTACGATCGCTCGCGCGACCGGATGGCTGGACGGTCACTCGCGTTGCGGAGGCGTGAGTGCGCATCGCCCTTATCCATAGCTTCTACGACGAACGCATGGCCAGCGGTGAGAACCGCGCGGTCGAAATGCAGTCGGAGGCATTGGCCCGACTCGGCCACGAGGTCGTCGTCATCAGTCGACACACGCGCGCCGAGAGCGAGCACTTCGCCTACCCCCTCAGGGCCGCATCGAGGGTCGCTCTCGGCACCGGGCCGAGTCCGCTCGATCACATCGCTCGCTTCGGGCCAGACATCGTGCACGTTCACAACCTGTTTCCGAACATCGGCACCCGATGGCTGAGGCACTGCAGCGCGCCGGTTGTCGCGTCCATTCACAATTACCGACTCGTGTGCGCTGCAGGGACCCTGCATCGCGACGGCGCCACGTGCACACTGTGCCCGGATGGCGACCATCTGGCATCGCTGCGTCACCGCTGCTACCGGTCATCTGCTGTCGCGACCCTGCCGCTGACGATCTCGGCTCGAAGGCCATTGGGCGAAAATCCGTTGGTGGCAAGAGCCGCCCGCCTTGTCGTGCCAACGCAGCGGGTGGCCGACACGCTCACCGGGTTTGGCGTCGATTCGGATCACATCGAGATCTGCCCGTACTTCGTCAGCACGCCGCACGCTGCGGCAGCCCCGATGCCCCGTGATGAGCGCTGGGTCGCGGTCGGCCGGCTCCAGCCGGAGAAGGGGCTCCTCGACCTTGTGCGGAGCTGGCCTCGGGGCCGTCCGCTCGACATCGTCGGCGAGGGGGACCAATTCGACGTGATCGCCGGCGTGAATCACCCGGATGTGCGGATGCTCGGCCAGCTCGCGGTCGATGACCTTGTCGGCCGCCTCCCGGCTTACACCGGGCTCGTCTTCCCAAGCCGCTGGATGGGCAACGAGGCGACCATCGTGCTCGACTCGCTTGCCGCCGGCCTGCCGATCGTCTATTTCACGGGGAGCAGCGCAGCAGACTCCACTCAGGGATCCGGAGCCGGTTTCGAGGTTGCCGAATTCTCGGAGGACTCATGGCGGTCTGCACTCGATCGGGTGATCGACGCGGGAGAAGGTGCGCGGAAAGCTGCTCGACGACGGTACGAGGAGCGGCATTCAGCGTCGTCATGGGAGCGTCGAATGGTCGGCATCTACCAGGGCGTCATCGAAGGCAAGGCCGCGCGATGAACGAGGCGCCCTCGTCAGCCGATCACAGGTCCATATGGGTTGAGAGGGTCACGACCTGACCGTCCGGGATGCCGAAGAACTGCGCCGGCCGCGCCGCATTTCGGTGCAGGAAGGCGAAGATCGACTCGCCGATGCGGCCCATCTGCCCCGCTGAGGTCGCGAGAAACGCTCGGTCGGAGAGGTAGTAGGTGCGCTCACCAGCATCGGGGCCGGGAAGGTCCTTGATGAGATCCGGCACCGATGGGGTCTCGGTGAATCCGACGCTTGCGATGACCTGCCGAATCCCGTCCGACTGCTGCGTCACGGTGAGGCGATCTGCGTCGGCGACGACCGGAATGGGAACGGTGTGCACGGTGAGGATGACCAACTCCTCGGGGACAGCACGAAGGAGCCGGATGCTGGCGGCGAGGGCCTGCGGCACCTGGTCGGGGTGCGAGGCAAGCACCACGCCCTCGCCTGGTGTGCGGGCGATCCGGCCGGAGCTGAGCGCCTCGGTGACGGCGGCCCAGCTGATCGAGGACCCGGCGACGTAGCCCGCGAGGATTCGCTGACCACTGCGCCAAACGAGCATGACGATCATCGCGGCGGAGGCCAGCAGCACCGGAACCCAGCCGCCGTCAAAGACCTTGGTGATCGTCGAGAGCAGGAAGGCGATA
>CALPZT020000170.1 GCA_943328365.2 Bifidobacterium breve
ATCATGTTCCGCCGGCTCGTCATCGTCCCGTACGGCCGCATGCAGCTCGTCGACGTCACCGCGGGGCCCATCGACAGGCTGCTCGGGGTCACCACCGTCCAGCTCCATACCGCCGCCGCAACGACCGACGCGACGATCCCAGGGCTGGAGCCAGCCATTGCCGCGGCCCTTCGCGACCGGCTCGCGCGGCAGGGCGAGATGCGCGGGGCCGGTCTCTAGCGATGGACGAACAGCGCTCTGCGGTCGGCGACGATCTCGGGCTCGGCCTTCGGGTCCCCGGGCCGGGTCGCACCGACCGGCTCGGCCATACCCGAGTGCACCCGGTGACTCCGCTCATTCACGCGATCACGGCAATCCCTGTCATCGTCTTCGCCCTCATCGCCCTCGCTGGTCCGCTCGCGGGCGAGTTCGGCAGCTGGTCGGTACTCGGTGCCATCGGCGCGGCCCTCGCCGGCTGCGCCATCGTGCTCGCCTACTCCGGGCTCGCATGGCGCAATCGCACCTACTGGTTCGATGAGGACGGCGACTTCAGGATGGATTCGGGAGTCATCGCCCGCCAGCAGCGCCGGCTCCAGCTCTCCCGTCTCCAGTCAGTCGATGTCGTGCAGCCCCTCGCCGCGCGGATCTTCTCGATGGCCGCCGTGAACCTCGAGGCCGCAGGCGGATCCGGCGCACGGATCCAGCTCCGCTACCTGCCGCTCGACGAGGCACGCGAGCTCCGCAGCATCGTGCTCGCGCGTGCCTCCGGGCTCGACCGCGAATCCGGCGAGGCTCCCGAGCAGGTCATCGCCTTCGTGCCACCTCGCCAACTCGCCGTGTCGCTGCTGCTCCGAACGAGCACCGCGGGGCTTCTGCTGCTCACCGCGCTCGTGTTGTTCGGCACCGTCGTGACCGAGGGGTGGGGCGGTGTCCCCCTCGCCTTCGTCACCGGCGGTATCCCGGTGCTCCTCGTCGCCACCGAGTTCATGAAGTACTTCAATTTCACGATCGCCGATTCGACCGATGGACTGCGGCTCCGATTCGGCCTCGTCCAGACCCAGACCAGGACAGTGCCGGTCGGCCGGGTGCAAGCGGTCAGCCTCGTCGAGCCACTCCTGTGGCGACGACTCGGCTGGGTACGGGTGCAGCTCAACGTCGCCGGCGTCGGCGACGGCGACAACAATCGGGAGGAGCAGGTGCTCACGCCGGTCTCAGACCGCGCCACCGCCGCGTTCATCATCGCCCGCGTGCTGCCCGGGGTCGATCTCGACGACCTCATCTGGTGCATGGCCCCTTCGCGGTCCAAGTGGCGATCCCCGGTGCAGTGGGCCTCCCTCGCCGTGGCCTGGACCGATGTCCTCTTCGCCTCCCGTTCCGGACGCATCACCCGGCGGCGCATGTACGTGCCGCACGCGCGGACCCAGTCGGTTCGACTCACCGAGGGCCCGTGGGAGCGAACGCTCGGGCTTGCGTCGGTCCACGTCGACTCGACGAAGGGGCCGGTGCGGATCACCGGGCTGCACCTCGACGCCGAATTCGCCCGTCAGGTTGCCTTCGAGCAGGCCGATCGCGCACGCGACGCCCGAGCGACGGACACCGGGGTCCGGCGGTCCGGCGATGCGGTGGGAGACTGACCCCATGGCCAAGACCGAATCGACACCGAGCACCCCAGACCCGTATGATCCCCGCGAGCGCTTCCGGCTCGCCCTCGAGGCCAAGAACAGCAAGGGTGGCCATGGCGCCGCCGCATCCGACACCGGTAGCTCGCCTGGCAAGGACCACTCGAACCGAACGGGCGGCAAGCGAGAGTTCCGCCGCAAGAGCGGCGGATAGGAGCGGCGCTCCCCACCCTCGCCGGCGTTACTTCTCCTCGTCAGACTCCCCCGCGAGCCCCTGGAGGAACTCCTCCACCTGTGCGGCGATCTCGTCGCCTGTCGGCATTCCGCCCTCGGGTGCCAGATCGGCGAGCCCTCCACCGGCGCCGCTCGTGAGGTGCGCCATCTGGTCGTACTGCTGCTCGAGCGCCGAAACCACGGTCGCGAACTCGTCATTGCCCTCGAGCTGCTGGGCAATCTCGCGTTCTGCTCGTGCAGCGGCCGGAACGAGGTTGCCCTTCGGAACGCTCATCGCGGTGACGTTCGCGACACCATCGAGCAGCGCGGTTGCTGCATTGGGGTACTCGAACTGGACGAGGTAATGCGGAACCTGCGCGGTGATGCCCATCGACGGGGTGCCTCGCTCGCCGAGCCTCAGCTCGAGCATCGCCGACACGTGCCCTGGCACCTCGATCTCGCCGAGGACCGACGGATGGTTCTCGAGCATGGACGGCTCGCTGCCATGCACGGTGATGCCCATCGGGCGGGTGTGCGGCGCCGGCCACGGCACCGCGGTGAGGCCGATTGCCAGCCGCACCCTGAAACGGTCGATGAGCTGCTCGACTGCTGCGATGAACCGCTGCCACTGGTAATCCGGCTCGGGGCCGACGAGGAGCAGAAAGGGAACACCGCTCGCATCGGTCACTTCGTGCAGGGTGATCTGGGGGATGTCGACCGAGGCGAAGTGGTCGACCACATAGGACATCCGCGGGCGCCGGGCCCGGTAGTCGAAGACCTCGTCGACATCGAAGGTCGCGATGAGCCGATGATCGCAGACGGCGAGCAGATGCTCCGCTGCCAGGCGGACGCCCGCCCCGGCATCGACAAAGCCGGCGAATGCATAGACGAGCACCGGCCGATCAGCCGACGACGGCTCACTGTGGACGGTGTAGAGCTCCTCTGGCGGTCGCATCGTGGGGCCTCCCTGTGGACGACGTTTCTATTCTCCCTGCGTCAACGCCCAGCGGCACCTATGCCTTCCGTCCGTTCGCTGCGGGCGAATATTGCACGACCGCGCCGCAACCTTCGCTTGTGTGGCGGGTTCGAGACTGTCGCGGTGTCCGGCCACTGGCGAGCACAGTGCACGTCTCAGACTGCTACCTGTCTTTCCGGTCTTGCCACGGCGAGGTGCCGATCACTTCGCCTGCTCCCAGCCGGTCGACCGTCCAGACGAGCTTGTCTTCCAGGCCGGCGGAGACTCCAGCAGGAGTTCGCACATGTCGAACCGCGTGGGAGCACGCGGCGACTGCATCTTCCACGGCGGCCCTCGCCAAGGCCGGGGCGATGACCCGCCAGGACTGAACCTCCGCGACGAGCTCGTCGACACTGACCTGCCGGTGGTCGAAGGAGCCGTTCACGGCAAGAGCCAGACGAAAGCCCTCGTCGATCATGTCCCTCGCGAACAGGCTGGGTACCGTGTCGTACGCCGGTGCCAAGCCGGTGCCCTGCTCGGTATGCAGCAGGGCGACGTTCTTGGCGTGCGCATCGTTGTCGCCCAGGACGGCGCTGAGCACCAGCCTGCGCGCCCAGTCCTGCACCAGAGCGCTGCTCCCCGGGTTGGTGGCGAGCATCTGTGCTATTCGAGCGGCGGACGCCCGTGCCGGGTTGTCCGGCCAATGCGGGTCCTGGAACTTCGCGTCCGAAGTGCGCCAGTCAAGACCAAGAGCCTGCGCGGAATCCTCTTGATGGATGAGCTTGACCTCGCCACCGTTGAGGACCTGTCGATCGAAGCGCTGTATAGCAAGGAACGTGACCCCATCAGATTCAAGAAGTTCAGAGGCGAAGTCGGCCAGCCCGGCTGCCTGAGCCAACAGGTGACCGTAGTGCTCGTCGACCAGGCGGGTCGCCCGATTCGGCACCTGCGGCTTGAGGATGTGGGTGGAGTGCATCGACCCATGCGGCTGCGACCACCCGCTGGCCGTGCGCGTCACCAGTACCTTCGGCTGGAATCCCGGCAGGGTCGAACGGCTGTCGTCTGGCACGGCCTGATCAGTGTCGCGCAGCGCTTGGCGCAGACGGTCAGCCAGACCCTTGTCCGACAGTTCCTCCAGCCAGCCAGCCGCGGTTTGGCCATCGTGACCATCCGGCGGACGGACCGTTACGGCGCCGGCCAGCGACCCGCCGAACTCGCGCAGCAGCGCGAAAAGGTCTCCTGCGTCGATACCTCGCCGGCTCGCCATGACGGCGCGGTGGTTGCCCTCAGGCACGTAGCCGCCGAGGAAGTTGGACACCTCATCGATGGGCGGCTCGGTGCCGGGGATCGCAGTGAAGCTGTCGGTCAGCGTGACCGGTCCAGTCTCGAAGTCCGCGCCGATGGCTAGACGCACCCTCGACGGGTCATTGCCCCTGCGCAGTTGGCCGACCGTTCTGTCGTGCAGGCGCACGATGAGGATTTCATGCATCTGATGCCCCCGACTCATCGGCAGGCTGCGGAAGGGTCAGCACGACGTCCACCCCCAGCTCACCGAACAGCCGCATCAGGCGGCTCACCTGCAGGCCCAGCTGCCCGGACTCCAGGTCCCCGATGTAGTCGCGGCTGACGCCGATCCGGTCCGCGAGCTCGCCCTGCGACCAGCCGCGGCGTCGGCGGGCCACGGCCAGCGCCGCTGCGAGGTCCCGCGCCTTGCGCGCATGCACGTTCACCATGTCTTGTTCTCCCCTCGAGGGAATACGCTCGGGCGCGGTCGAATCCCCGCAAAGCAAGTATGCGGGATTATTCACGCATAGCGCCAATTCGGGACAAATCCCACATTGGCGCGACGACGTCGAGTGCGCCGCGGGTGAGGCAGATTTTCCGATGGAAGGGCTCAGCGTCTCGGATGGACGGGCTCAGCGTCACGAACGATCTTTGCGCCCGAGGCCACCGAGTACCGAACCTACTCCACCCGCCTTCATGAAGCCGACGAACTTCTCGGTGACCTCACCGCTCTCGAGGAACCGGTCGCGCTGATCGGCGGGCAGGGAGACTGCGTACTCGCATACCCTCGACCACGCCAAGCCCACTGCCTTCGTCAGGGAGGCCGCGACGGTCGC
>CALPZT020000171.1 GCA_943328365.2 Bifidobacterium breve
GCCGTTGTCGATGCCGAGCGCCGCACCCGAGGTGAGCCCGGGCCGGCGATGACCCACGCATGGCTGTTCACCGGGCCTCCCGGTTCCGGGCGATCGACTGCTGCGGCCTGCTTCGCCGCCGCGCTCGTCTGCCCGGAGGGCGGGTGCGGGGTCTGCCCGGCCTGCCGAACGGCACCGCTGGGCGGTCACCCCGACGTAGATATGGTGCGTCCGGAGGGAGTGAGCTACGTCGTTAAGGAAGCTCGCGCACTCGTGATGACGTCGGAGCTTTCCCCTGCGACGTCGTTCTGGCATGTGATGGTTGTCGAGGACGCCGATCGGCTCACCGACGCGGCGGTGAACGCCCTCCTCAAGTCGATCGAAGAACCGCCGCCCCATACGGTCTGGATCCTGTGCGCCCCGAGTGTCGAGGATGTGCTCCCGACGATCGTGTCGCGCGCGCGCCATGTCGCGCTCCGCACGCCCTCGGCGAGGGATGTCGCTGATCTCCTCGTCGAGCGATACGGGGTCGACCGGGCGATCGCGGCCTTCGCGGCACGCGCTTCCCAAGGTCATATCGGACGCGCGAGGGCGCTCGCGACCGACGAGCACGCCCGGCTGCGTCGGCAGGATGTCCTGAGAATCCCGTTGCAGCTGCACGATATTCCGTCCTGCTTCATGAACGCGGCGAATCTGATCTCGGCCGCCACCGAGGATGCGAAGGCGATCACTGACCCGATCGACGAGTTCGAGGATGAGCAGCTCGCGAGCGCCTACGGTGCGGGTGGTGATGTGCGGATCAAGGGCCAGCTCAAGAAGTCGATGGACGCGGCGGCGAAGGATCTCGCCAAGCGTCAGAAGACGAGGAGCACCCGGACGGTGCGCGACCAGATCGACCGGGCGCTCGTCGACCTCATGGGCCTCTACCGCGATGTGCTGCTTATCCAGGTCGATTCTGGGGTGCCGCTCATCAATGAGGAGATGAGGCCGCAGCTCACTCAGGTTGCTCGCCAGGGTGTCGCGAATGACACCGGACGCCGGTTGCGGGCGATCAGCTATGCGCGCGCGCAAGTGCAGGCGAACGTCACGCCGCTGCTCGCGATGGAGTCGCTCATGGTCGAGCTCAAGGATCCGTGGATCCGCAGCGCCATTGCTTGACGCGCTTCGACACCCCGACGTATCGTGCGAGAGCGCCCGAAGACGGGCCGGTCACCACGGGCGCTACGTCCTCAAAGCTTTGGAGTCTGCGCATGCGGTGGTCCGTGACCCGGACCGGTGGGGGAGGCTCGCGATCAACCGCGCGACTGCTCCTGACCGGTGCCATGGCCCTTGTGCTCGCGGCCTGCGGTGCTGCGTCGTCTGTTGAGGTCGCGCCCATCCCCGTACCGAGCGTCTCGTCGGCGCCGGCCACCGGCCTTGACGTGTTCTATGGGCAGGAGGTGACCTGGAAGAACTGCGGCGATGCCGACTGCACG
The DNA here is from genome assembly GCA_943328365.2 of Bifidobacterium breve. Taxonomy (GTDB): domain Bacteria; phylum Actinomycetota; class Actinomycetes; order S36-B12; family S36-B12; genus WLND01. The sequence goes on from CALPZT020000171.1 coordinate 1,455, forward strand.
ACCGTGAAGGTGCCGCTGGACTACGCGAACCCGGGGGGCAGCACCCTGAAGCTCGCGGTGACGCGAGTGCGGGCCACCGGCAAGGCGATCGGCTCCCTGTTCGTGAACCCAGGAGGTCCGGGGGGCAGCGCCTTCGATTACGCGAAGGCGGCGTCGCTGATTGTGAGCCCGTCCGTGCACGAGGCCTATGACGTTGTCGGGGTCGACCCGCGCGGAGTTCAGAAGAGCGACCCGATCGGGTGCCTCAGCGATGCCCAGGTTGACGAGCTGATTGCTGTCGACACGACGCCGGATTCTGCCGATGAGGAGGCGCTCATCGTGTCGACCTCGAAGGAGCCGGCACTCGCCTGCGAGCAGAAGGCCGATTCGGTCGTGCGATTCATGGGCACGGTGAATGCGGCCCGCGACCTCGACATCGTGCGCTCGGTCGTTGGCGACACCTCGTTCAACTACCTCGGCAAGTCGTATGGGACCTATCTGGGCGCTGTCTACGCCGAGCTCTTCCCGACGCGGGTCGGGCGCATGGTTCTCGATGGTGTGCTTCCGGCCGACCTTGACCTCACCGAATTGTCGCTTGGCCAGGCGAAGGCCTTCGAGGTGGCGTTCAATGACTTTGCACATGATTGCAGCGAGCAGGACGACTGCCCATTCGAGGGCTCAGCCTCTGATGTCGCGCAGCGGATTCGCGACACCTTGACCGACCTCGATGCGAATCCGATCGAGGTCGGGGGGCGCTCCCTGAACGAGGGGGTCGCGACCTACGCCGTCCTCTCGTATCTGTACTTCCCGCCGAGCGACTACCCGCGGCTGAGGGAGGCCCTCGCGAGGGTCGTGAACGAGCGAGACGGGACGAGGCTGCTCGATCTCCTCGACGAGCGCATCAGCCGCGGCCCGGACGGCCGTTACCTTGATAATTCGACCGATGCCTTCTACGCCGTGACGTGCGCGGATCGGCCGTCGCAGGTGACGGTCGAGCAGGCGCGAGCGCTGGCGAGCGAGTGGAGCGTGCAGGCTCCGACCTTCGGCGAATCGCTCGCCTGGGGCCTGCTCGTCTGCAATGACTGGCCGCAGGCGCCCGAGCCGCCGATCACGAGCATCACGGCCGCTGGCTCGGCGCCGATTCTCGTTGTCTCGACGACCCATGACCCTGCGACGCCGTACGAGTGGGGTGAGCGCCTAGCCGGGCAGCTCGACAACGCGGTGCTGCTCAGCTGGGATGGCTACAACCACACGGCATATCTCGAGGGCTCCGACTGCGTCACCGATGCCGTCGATGAGTATCTGCTCGCCGGAACGATGCCCAAGGAGGGCCTCGTCTGCAACTGAAAGTTGTGCCTTCAACTAGGCGTGGTAGGTTTCGGTCGAACTGAACAACGTTAAGTTATGCCGAACCCTGGAGATGCAATGACGTCACTTTCGACGCCCCCTGAAGCCACCACCGCCGACCCGCGCCGCTGGAAGGCGCTCATCGTCATCGCGATCGCCCAGTTGATGGTCGTGCTCGATGCGTCGATCGTGAACATCGCGCTGCCGTCGATCCAGGTTGACCTCGGTTTCAGCGACGCCGACCGCCAGTGGGTCGTCACCGCCTACACCCTCGCCTTCGGCGGACTGCTCCTCCTCGGCGGCCGCATCGCCGACTACTCCGGTCGCAAGCGCGTCTTCATCATCGGCCTGGGCGGATTCGCGTTCGCATCATTCCTCGGCGGCATTTCCACGAGCGCCGGACAGCTCCTTGCCGCCCGCGGCCTTCAGGGCCTGTTCGCCGCGCTGCTTGCGCCCGCAGCACTGAGCCTCATCTCCGTCACCTTCACGGACTCCAAGGAGCGGGCCAAGGCCTTCGGTGTCTACGGTGCGCTGTCAGGGGGCGGTGCGGCCATCGGCCTCGTCCTCGGCGGCATCCTCACCGAGTACGCGTCCTGGCACTGGACCCTCCTCGTGAACGTCCCGATTGCCATCATCGCGGTCCTCCTCGCCATCCCATACGTCCGGGAGTCGCGGGCGACCGGCAACACCAAGTACGACATTCCGGGCGCTATCACCGCGACCCTCGGACTCGTCTCGCTCGTCTACGGCATCACCCAGGCGACGACTGCCGGCTGGAACGGAACGACGACCCTCACGTTCATGGGCATCGGCATCGCACTCCTCGTGGTCTTCATGTTCATCGAGAGTCGTTCGAGCCACCCGCTCCTGCCGATCCGGATTCTCGCGAACCGCAACCGCGGCGGTGCCTACCTTGCATCCTTCTTCGTCGGCGTCGGCCTGTTCGCCATGTTCCTCTTCCTCACGTTCTTCTTCCAGGGGGTGCTCGGCTACTCGCCGTTGAAGTCCGGCCTGCTGTTCCTGCCGTTCTCCGCAGGCGTGGTCGTCAGCGCGGGCGTCGCGAGCCAGTTGCTGCCCCGATTCGGTCCGCGCTGGGTGACCTTCGGCGGCTTCTGCCTCGCGGTGACCGGCATGCTGTGGCTCGTCACGCTCACCCCGAGCAGCACCTACGCTCCGAACATCCTTCCGGCGCTCATCATCCTGAGCCTCGGCATGGGCCTCATCTTCGTGCCGCTGTCAGCGACGGCCCTCTTCGGCGCCGGCAACCACGACGCTGGCGTGGCCTCCGCAGTGCTCAATACGAGCCAGCAGATCGGCGGCTCCATCGGCGTCGCATTCCTCAACACGATCGCTGCGTCAACGACCACCGCCTATGTCGTCGCGAACCAGCTTCAAGGCCCTGACCCCGATGCCCTCGTAGCGGGCTTTACCCGAGGGTTCGCATGGAGTGCGGGAATCCTCGCTTTTGCCGGCATCATCTGGGTGGTGCTCGTTCGCATGACGAAGCAGGACATGTCGGCGGGCGACGTCGAGAAGGTGCTCGTCCACTGATCGACTAAGTCAGCCCGATGATTCTGCGAATGTCGTCGGTGCTGCCCACGACGTGATCGGCCCCGGCCCCGGCGAGCTCGCCGGGGTCGGCGTACCCCCACAGCACGCCGATGCCCTCGAAGCCGTGGTGGTGGGCGCCGAGGATGTCCTCCTTGCGATCTCCGATCATCACGGCCGAGACGGTCGACGGGTCGGCGCCGAGGCCAGCGATGGCGTGGGCGATGACGCTCGGCTTGTCCTGACGCAGCAGGTCGAGCTCAGAACCACTGACGAAGTCGAAGTGCTCGATGAGCCCGGCCCGCTCGAGCACCCGCACTGCTGACTCGATCGGCTTGGCCGTCGCCAGGGCAAGGGACATGTCGCTCCCCCCGATATCGGCAATGAGCGCGGCCATGCCCGGGAACACGTCGAACTCATATTCCCCTCCGCCGAAGTACTCGCTGCGATACGCGATGACGAAAGCCTCGACGTCGGCGTCCGACTTCGAGTGGACCTCCTTGAGTGTGTAGTGCAGGGGAGGCCCGAGGAAGGCACGGAGCTGCTCATCGGAC
>CALPZT020000172.1 GCA_943328365.2 Bifidobacterium breve
CACTGCCCTGCTGACCCTCGTCGCGATGCAGTGGAGCGCGATGGCTGATCTGCCGGATGGCGGCTACCTCGTGATGCTCGACGTCCTGTACATCATCTCCTTTCTGTTCGTCCTCACAACCTTGATCCAGACCCTCGCTACCTCCTGGCGCGCGAGGGACGGGGATGAGGCTCGAGCCATCGTGGCCGATGAGCGGTTCATGTACATCGACCTCGCCGTCTACGTGACGCTTAGCGGTCTTGTCGTGTGGCTCTACTTGCGGTGACGACCTGCGCGAGGATTTTCGTCTCATCTACGGAGGAGAACCCTGAATTGACACTCTCCCTTCCCGGTCCGGGGGCACGATGATGATGAGCACTCGGCATTTCCCAAGCACTGGCACGGTTGGTGGCACCCTCCTCGTCGCATTGGGTGCTCTCGGCCTCATCGGCCTCGCAGCACCACCGGCGAGCGCCGAGGTGAGCGGTGTCAGCGCTTGGGTCATCAGCGGGAGCACCGGCGAGCCTGATCCAACGGCTGTCAGCGAGAACCAGATCCAGTTCGGCTACGGGTTCAGCGACAGCGGCGGCGCCACCGATGTCCGCTTCGACCGCCTGTCGTTCGGCTACACCGTCACAGGCGAGGGCCGCACCATTGCGTCCGGCTCCTCCAATCCCGCCATCACCTACATCTCCGCCGGCACGGCGCCGAATCGATACATCGAGGCCGTCGACCTGCGCGACCTTCAGCCCGGCACGACCTACACAATCAACGTGTGGGCAGTTGACCACGGCCAGCGGTTCACGAATTCGCTCAACGTGACGACCAGAACAAGAGTCACAGCCCCTGGCGCGCCCACCTCCGTGACTGCCGTCGCCGCGACCACATCGGTGGCGGTTCGTTGGACCCCGCCCTCGTCCGATGGAGGCGCATCAATCACCGGCTACACCGCAACCGCAAGCCCCGGTGGCCAGAGTTGCAGCAGCGCCAGCACCACGTGCACCGTGACGTCACTCAGCCCCGGCTCGACGTACACCTTCAGCGTTCACGCTGCGAACTCTGCGGGCGCAGGCCCTGACTCAGATGCCTCGGCGTCCGTCACCATGCCGTCTGCAACCCCGTCGCCCAGCGCCTCGCCCACCGCATCGGCGTCGTCCGCCTCGTCCGCGTCGTCGTCCTCGTCTTACTCGTCGGGCGCCTCAGCGACTGCAGCCGACCTCGGTTCCATCGATCCGATCGAGGATACGTTCGACGGAGAACTCGCCATTGCCAAGGTCGACGGCGGGTACCGATTGCGTGTCGACACGAACAGTCCCGAAACGGCCTTCACCATCGTTGCCCGCAAGGCGAATGCGAAGGTCCTCAAGTGGGCCCTCGACACGAAGTCGACCGGAGCCGTGGTGTTCACGACCAAGCGCAATCTGGCCGGCTACACCCTTCGCCTTCGGATGGAAGGCGAGACCCTCGATGTGGTGAAGGTCGCCTGACCACGGCCCTTTCCTATGAGACGACTGATCGACATGGGTGACGCCGAAGAATGACCAGCGACTTCTCCCCACACTGCTAATCTCGCGTGCATGGGTTACGCCCTCTCAGACGCTGGAGACTCCCGTCGTGCGACATCCGTGCCATCACGTCGTCACAGCGAGAAACTGCGCAACCGCGATGACGACTTTCTCCGGCAGAGTCCAGCGAGCAGTCCTGCTGCCGACACTTCCGATGGTGGCATGCTCGACGCCTTCGATTCGGAATTCGCTGCCGACCCGAACGCCGGCTGGCTCAACCAGGACATCAAGTTCGGCAGCGGTCCGGCGAGCCCCACGATCGCGCAGGAGGAGGCCGAGCAGCAACGGCAGCACGATGCCACGCCCTACCTCGACGGTGGCAACACCGTGCCTGCGCAGTTGACGAAGAACTGGCCGTTGACCAAGTGGCAAGAAGCGAACAAGTGGAACGCAGCAAAGGGAGACGCAAAGATCACGAGTCTCCCGGATGCCATCAAGGACGAGGATCCCGATGTTCAGCTCGACGCCATCAGTGATTTCGGCCCGCAGTTGAACACGATGCGCCCTTTCGAGGCACCACGCGGCTACATGCCTTCGGGCGATGGCAACGACCGTGGCATGCTCGACGATTTCGATGCCGAGTTCAAGACCGGGGCATCGCTCGACGACGCCAACCTCGATAGCGCGCAACTGGAGAACTTCAGGATCAGAAATCGATTTGCTTTTGGTGATGGAAGGAAACAGTTCATCTCGCCACGACGAAGCAACTACAAAACTGATCAATCGCTGCTGTTTGGCGGAGATGTCGACCCCATTTTGCCGACAAAGACGCGCAAGCCGGTTACGCCAAGTGAGTTGCGCAAGAAGTTCAAGGGGATGGACTACCTGCATGGCGGCGTCGCGCTGGACGACGATGATCCGCGAACGAGAGGCAAGGGCCAGGAGCCAGTACAAAAGCAAAAGCGGCCCGGACTCATGAGTCGCATAGGCACCGGGATCAGCAAGTGGTGGCGCGGATCAAAGCTGAACTGGGCGAACTGGGGCGGCTCCGGCGGGCAGCGCGCAGGCTAGTCGGCGCCGACCTACTCGTCGAGCATCTTCAACTGCGCTGGCGTGAGCTCAGCGAGCTGCTCCTTCGTCAGCGCGGCAACGGCCGACGCGCGCAACGCCTTGATCTGCGCTGGCGAGAATTCGGCAAGCGCCTCGGGGGCCATCTCGGCGACCTGCGATGGACGAAGACCGCTCACCGCCTTCGTGGCGAGGCCAACCACCTGCTCCGGGGAGAGCATGGCGACCGCCGATGGTCGCAGCGACCTCACCTGACCAGCGCTCAGGCGGCTCATGACGCTGGGAGCGAGCTGCTCGATCTGATCACCCGACATCTTCGACATTGCACTCGGCGCAAGGGATGCGATCTGGTCGCCGCTCAGGAATGCCATGGCCTGAGGCGCGATCGCCGCCAGCTGAGCTCCACTGAGTCGGCCAACGACCTGCGGGGCGAGGCTGGCGATCTGCTCACCGGACAGGCGGCCAATGATCTGGGGCGCATACATCGCGATTTGATCTGCCGTGACGTTGGCCATCGCCTGCGGCAGGAGCGCAGCGATCTCACTTTGGCTCATGCCTGCGAGAGCACTGGCATTGATGCCGGCTCCTGGGCCCGGGCTCTTGCCGAGTTCACCGGTTGGCTTCTCCCCGATGATCGTCGCCCCGGGCGGCGGCTCATTCGTCGTGAAGCTTGAGCCTGGCTCAAGCGTGCACACTGCCCCTTCCGGACACTCGAAGGCATTGGCAGGAGCATGCGCAAGCGTCACGAACCCAGTTGCCGCAAGGCACATTCCCGCGATTCTCGTCCTTGACTTCACGTCGACTCCCTTCTGCGCGAGATGATACGAAATCATGGCCCTAGATGTCAGCAGATTTCCCGCAAATCAATCCGGAGGCGACCGTGACCTACTGCTCAGAATGCGGGCAGCCGCTGGCAACGCCCAGCGCGAAGTTCTGCTCGGCGTGCGGCTCGGCCGTTCCATCAGCCACCGCGACAACCCCGCCGCCCGAGATGGTCGCCACCACCGCGGCACCTGGAACGCTGCCGCCAGTGAGCCCCCGCGTCCAGCCGAGGGACCCCTCGCGGGCCCTGCCGGCAGGCCCTCCCCCGGCGACATCACGGCGCCGCGGACGGTTCGTATGGCTCTGCCTCCTCGTGATCATCGGCCTCATCGCGGCATTCATGCTTGGGGCGCGGTCGAATGATGATGAAGGAGCCGCGACGAATCCATCGACTGGTGAGACCGCCGCAGTTGAGCCCGGGCCGGAAAGCACACCCGGCACAGCTACCGGGGAGGCATCTGGCCCTGCGTCGCAGCCTTCCCCCGCGAGCAGTGGGCCCGGGGGCACGAATGGCCCGGTCATGCCATCCGTCGTCGGGATGGTGCTGCAGGATGCACAGGACCTTCTTCAGTCGCAGGGCAGCTACCTCATGGACCAGGTCGATGCGACGGGCGGGGGACGCTTCCAGTTCTTCGACTCGAACTGGAAGGTGTGCTCGCAGGAGCCTTCCGCGGGCGCACCGCTGGCATCCACCGACGTCGTGAAGCTCAACACCGTCAAGCTCGACGAATCATGCCCCTGAACGGTCGTCGCCCTCGACAAGGCCACGGACGAATCCGCCGATCACTCGCATATCGGCCATGACATCACCGAGGGCGGATTCGCTGGCCGCCTCCCAGTTCGCGATAGCGGCGTAGGCCACCTGCACTCCGCCGCACGAGACGAGCCCGCAGTCAGCCCGAACGCCGGTGTCGGTGCCGGTCTTGTTCATGAGCGCGAGTGCCGGCCCGTTCGCCGCATGCGCGAGCGGGTCAAGCTCCAGGATCGACGCCACCATCGACAGGTCGGTGTTCAATCCGAGCCAGTGCTCGAGCATCCGCGATACCGCAGGCGAAACAAGGTCTCGGGTGGCGATGCGCCCGAATATCGCTGCAAGCTCTCGAGCAGATCCACAGGAGAGCGTCGGCGGATCAGTCGGACGCCGGACATCTCGCACGTAATCGTGGAGTCTCACGTCTTCGAGCCCCAACGCACGCGCGGTCTCGCCCATCGCTTCGACCCCGACGCGGCGCAGAAGGACATTCGTCGCAAGGTTGTCGCTCGTGGCAGCGACGAGGACGGCAGCGTCGCGGACGGTCAGCGACCGGACATCAAGGTGCTGCCAAAGCCCTGAATCGGCCACCGCATCCGCATCGGTTCGATGCACGAGTTCATCCGCCGCCAGCCGGCCATCATCGATCCGGCACGCCACCTCGGCAAGGAGGAGAATCTTGCCCACGCTCGCCGTCGACAGGATCCTGCCGGCATCGTGGCCGAACGTCTCGCCGGTTGCGAGGTTTCGGAC
>CALPZT020000173.1 GCA_943328365.2 Bifidobacterium breve
AATGATCACGATGGGCGGAGACTCGGGGACCGAAGCCTGGCCGGGCGCCGCGCTCATGCTCATCACGCTCGCCGCACTCGTGACGGTCGCGGTCCTGTTCCGCGACTTCATGCTTCTCGTCATCGCGGCGATCGGAGCACTTCAGGGCATGCCGATCGCGATGAGCATCTTCTTCCCGGGAGTCCTCTGGGCCGCCCTAGCGCTACTCGTGATCGGAGCCGCACTCATCGCCGCAGCGATCGTCATCGCTCGCAGCCGGCGACGGGAACGCACGGTCTCGCACCGGGAATGGGGCAAGGGCTCAGGGCCGATCGCCATCCCTGCCGCAGCGGTCGTCGCCGCCGGTACTGCGGTGGCGGTCGTTACAGCCAGCCTGATCGCTTGAAGGCTCGATACAGCGAGAAGCATGCCGTGCCCATGAGGAGGAGCACGGCGGGATAGCCCCAGGGCTGATGGAGCTCCGGCATGTAGTCGAAGTTCATGCCGTAGATTCCTGCGATCATCGTCGGCACCGCGGCGATAGCGACCCACGCACTGATCTTGCGCATGTCCTTGTTCTGCTGGAGATCCTGAAGCGAGGTCGAGACCATGAGCATGGTCATGAGGAGGTTGTCGCTCGATTCCGTGGCATCGGAAGCTCGAAGCAGATGCTCGCCGATGTCACGGAAGTACGGACGCATGTCGGTCGGGATCCACGTCATCGACTCGTTGACCCAGGTATGCGCGAACGGCACGAGGGGCGAGACAGCACGCCGTATCTCGACATTCTCGCGCTTGAGCCGGTAGATGCGGTTGGCGTTGTTGCTCGCAGGAATCCCGGAGAAGACCTCGGTCTCGACATCCTCGATGTCCTGGGCGATCTCGTCGGTGACGGTCAGATATCCGTCGACGATGAGATCGAGCACCGAGTAGAGGACGGAGATCGGGCCGTGGGCGCGCAGGTCAGGAGTGCTCTCGAGCCGGCGGCGGATGCCGCGCAGGTCGCCGATCTGGCCGAACCGCACCGTCACGGCGAACCACGGGCCGATGAATACAGCCAGCTGACCGGTCTGGACATCGGAGGAGCGCTCGAGATAGTCGAGGACCTTCGCGATGACGAAGACCCGCCCTCCAGCGCCAACCTCGACCTTTGGCCGCTGGGCATCATTCGATGCATCCTCGACCTGAAGATGCTCGAGCGCGAAGACATCCGCCACGAGCGCGAGCTCGGCTTTGGTCGGCTCGAACAGCCCGAGCCACACGAACGACCCCGGGGCCGCCTCGCATCGCTCCTTGAGCTCGAGCAGCTTGGGCTCGATGGGACTGTCGCCTGGTGCCTCCCAGCTCCGCACGTCGTCGATGGCGGCCTCGCTGTCTGCCCCGTAGAGCCCCATCCCGCGGATCATGGGTGCATTCTCCACCGGTGTCGTGATGCCATGCACCATCACGCGCCTTACGCTCACTTCCATGACCACCCTCATCCTCGTCAGGCACGGGCGCACGAAGGCAAATGCGGATGGCGTCCTCGCCGGATGGACCCCGGGCGTGTTCCTCGACGAGCACGGGGAAGCACAGGCCCTGGCCGTTGCGGCCCGGCTGTCATGCATCAGCCTCGCGGCTGTCGTCGCATCGCCGCTCGACCGGACGCAGCAAACCGCTGACGTCATTGCTGCTGCGCAGGGGGGCGCCGTTGCCCGGCACACCGATGACCGGCTCGGCGAGTGCCGGTACGGCGATTGGACAGGCAAGCCGCTCAAGGAACTCGCGAAGGAGCCCATGTGGAGCGTCGTGCAGGCACACCCGAGCGCTGCCGTGTTCCCCGGGCCCGAGGGGGAGGCCATGTCGCAGATGCAGCACCGGGCAGTCGCATCGGTGCGCGACTGGAACGAGCGGCTCGGTGACGAGGCCGTCTACGTGGCCGTGAGCCACGGTGACGTCATCAAGGCGATCATCGCCGATGCCCTCGGGGTTCATCTCGATCAGTTCCAGCGAATCTCGGTCGACCCGTGCTCCGTCAGCGTCATCCGCTACACGAAGCTTCGTCCATTCGTCATCAAGACGAACGACAACGGCGGTGATCTCTCATCGCTCATCCCGCCGAAGGGCAAGAAGCGACGCGCCCGCTCGAGCGACGCCGCTGTCGGCGGCGGAGCGGGCTGAGGCGAGCACCCGAGCCCGGCAGCAGGTAAGGTCAAGTGGTGCCAAGACAGGTCTTCGAGTTCCAGTCGCCCGATCGCTTCGTCGTCGGCACGATCGGCATGCCGGGGGAGCGAACCTTTTTCCTTCAGGCCCGTTCCGGCAATCAGGTCACCAGCGTCGTCGTCGAGAAGCAGCAGGTCATCGTCCTCGCCGAGCGGCTCGATCAGCTCCTCGACGAGGTCCGCGATACCCGGTCGCCCGAGGTTCCCATCCCCGACAGTGGCAGTGACAGCGACTCGCAGCCGCTCGATGTCCCGCTTGTCGAGGAGTTTCGGGTGGGGGCCATGGCGCTTGGCTGGGACGAGGCGACCTCGCGGGTCGTCGTCGAGGCCCACGCAGTCGCCGAGGACGACACTGGTATCCCCGATATCGCCGATGATGATGCCGACGGCACCGACACCCTGCGCGTCTGGCTCACGCCCTCCTACGCCCGATCCTTCGCCGCCCGCGCCCAGATCGTCGCCGGGGCCGGCAGGCCGCCCTGCCCGTTCTGCACCCAACCACTCGACCCGGCCGGGCACGTGTGCCCGCGCGCGAACGGGTACCGCCGCCGCTCATGAGCGAGGATGGCTCCGTACCTCCCGATGACCTCGCCGTCGTCCTGGCTACGGGCGAACTGAAGATCGAAGGCCGTCTCGTCGCGGCATCGAATCAGACCCTTCGCTGCACCGTCACTTCCGCGGACGGTGTCGACCTGCCTTGCGTCTACAAGCCCGTGGCTGGCGAGCGGCCCCTGTGGGACTTTCCTGACGGCCACCTCGCTGGCCGTGAGATCGCGACCTACGAGCTCTCCCGGCTCGCGGGCTGGGATGTCATCCCGACCACGGTATGGCGCGACCATGGTCCGGCCGGTCCCGGCATGTGCCAGGCGTGGATCGAGGAGGATCCATCTGCAGGCGTCGTGGACCTGCTCCCGATCCACGAGGAGCATCCCGGCTGGATGAGCGTGCTCGAAGGCCAAGCCGGTGACGGAGCGCCTATCCGCCTCGTGCACGCAGACGTTCGTGCCGTCCAGGAGATCGCACTCCTTGATTCGATCACCAACAACTCCGACCGAAAGGGCGGTCATCTGCTCGTCGACACCTCCGGCCACATCTGGGGCATCGACCACGGGCTCACCTTCCACGAGGAGGACAAGCTCCGCTCAGTGCTGTGGGGCTGGGCCGGCGAGCCGATTCCGGACGACCTCGTCGAAACCCTTCGCCGCCTGCGGGCCGCCCTCGAGAGCGACGAGGCGGAGCGGGTAACTGGCTGGCTCACCACAGCTGAGTGCCGAGCGCTCCTCGCCCGGATTCACTGGCTCATCGCCAATGGCGTGTTCCCGCTTCCCTCCGAGCAATGGCCTTCCATCCCGTGGCCGGTTTTCTAGGCGGGTCCGGCGGATAGGCTCACGACGTGGATTCGTGGAGCGTGCCCCCAGTACCGTCCGTCCCCGGCATGAACCGGGGCCTTGATCTCTTCGACACTGCAACGGGCACGGTGCGTCCGACCAAGCCGGGCCCGGTCGCCCGCATGTACGTGTGCGGCATCACCCCGTATGACGCCACCCACATGGGCCACGCCGCGACCTACGTCGCGTTCGACATCGCCCAGCGGGTCTGGCTCGATGCGGGTCACGACGTCCATTACGTCCAGAACGTCACCGACATCGACGACCCGTTGCTTGAGAGAGCCGTTGCAACCGGCCAGGACTGGCGCGTCATCGCCGATCGCGAGACCGCACTGTTCCGCGAGGACATGTCTGCGCTCAATGTGATCCCGCCGCGCGACTACCTCGGCGCCGTCGAGTCCATCCCGTCGGTCGCCCGCTACGTCGAGGATCTCCAGGCAAAGGGCGCTATCTACGCGGTCGACAATGATCTCTACTTCTCGGTCCACTCCGACCCTCGGTTCGGTACCGTCGCGAATCTGGACGAGGCGCGTATGATCGCCGAGTTCGCTGAGCGTGGCGGCGACCCAGACCGGCCGGGCAAGCGGCATCCGCTCGACTGCCTCGTCTGGCAGGATGCCCGTCCCGACGAGCCCGCGTGGGATACCTCGCTCGGCCATGGCAGGCCGGGCTGGCATATCGAATGCGTGGCCATCGCTCTCGACACCCTCGGCATGACGATCGACGTGCAGGGCGGCGGCAGCGACCTCGCCTTCCCGCATCACGAGATGGGCGCATCGGAGGCGCAGGTGCTCACCGATGAGTGGCCGTACGCCCGGCACTACGTCCATTCCGGCATGGTCGCCTGGCAGGGCCACAAGATGTCGAAGTCGCGCGGCAATCTCGTGTTCGTCTCGCAATTGCGCCATGAGGGCCGCGAGCCCGCGGCGATCCGCCTCGCGCTCCTCGCGCACCACTACCGCTCCGACTGGGCCTGGACCGATCAGGGCCTGATCGGGGCAGAGGAGCGGCTCGCACTGTGGCAGCGGGCAGTGAGCCGGCCCGCCGGCACCGATGCCGGCACGGTGATCACCCGAGTGCGCGAGCACCTGAGCAACGACATGCAGTGCCCGTCGGCACTCGATGTCATCGACGCCTGGGCGATGGAGCAGCAGGACGGGTTGGGTACCGACACTGAGTCACCAGCCCTCGTCGCGGCCTTGTGCGATGCGCTGCTCGGCGTGCGGCTGATCTAGCCCACTCGGGTCAGGCGGAGGGTGTTGCGGGCTTCTCGTCGTGACCGCCGAACTCCTTGCGCAT
>CALPZT020000174.1 GCA_943328365.2 Bifidobacterium breve
CGACTGAGATGAGCGCTGCCGCACCACCACCAACCCCGTTGAACAGGGCGACGAGTTGCGGCATCTGGGTCATCTTCACGCGACGGGCGGAGATGCCGCCGATCGCGCTGCCGACGAGGATCGCCGCGATGATGAGAAGCAGGTTGCTCAGCTTGATGCCGCTGAAGAACAGGACGACTGTCGCGAGGACGGCACCGGCGGCGCCGAGCAGGTTGCCGTTGCGTGCAGTCTTCGGCGACGACAATCCCTTGAGGGCGAGGATGAACAGGACCGCAGCGATGAGATTGGCGAACTGCGACCAGGTCGAGGTCATGCCGCACCGCCCGGCTTCTCGGTTGGCGCAGGCTTCTTCGGCTTGAACATCTCGAGCATCCGATCAGTGACGACGAAGCCGCCGACGAGGTTGATGGAGCCGAGCAGGATCGCGATGACGCCGAGGACGATCTCGAGGGTGTTCTCTGCCGCGCCGGTCACGATGATTCCGCCGAGGAGCACGATCCCGTGGATGGCATTGGCACCGGACATGAGCGGCGTGTGGAGGACGGTGCTCACCTTCGACACGACCTCGAGTCCGACAAAAATGCTCAGGACGAAGATCGTGAGCAGTGCGACGCCATCCATGGCTCACGCACCTTCCTGCAGCGCCAGGCGCGCTGCTTCGTTGCGGACCTCGCCGTTGTGGACAACCGCGCAGCCGTCGAGGACCTCGTCCTGGAGATCAACGACAACCGATCCTTCGACGACGGTCAGCCCGAGCAGCGCGAACACGTTCATCGAGTAAAGCTGCGATGCATGAACTGGCATTTGGCTCGCGACGTCACGGGCACCGCATACGAGCACCTCTCCGAAGCGCACCTCCTCGCCTGCAATGGATCCCTCGACATTGCCGCCGCTCTCGCTGGCGAGGTCGACGACGACCGAGCCCGGTGACATCGCCTCGACCATTGATCGGGTCACGAGCAACGGCGCCTCGCGGCCGGGGATCGATGCGGTCGTGATGACGACATCAGCCGCCGCGACGTAGGGAGCGAGGAGCTCTCGCTGGCGCGACGCCCGGTCATCCGACATCTCGCGGGCATAGCCGCCAGCACCAGCGAGCTGCTCCAGATCCAGGCTCACGAACGTGGCGCCCATCGATCGAACCTCATCAGCACTCGCCGGACGGACATCGTAGGCCGAGACTCGAGCACCGAGTCGCTTCGCCGTCGCAATCGCCTGCAGGCCGGCTACCCCGGCGCCGAGGACGAGCACCTTCGCGGGCTGGATCGTGCCCGCCGCGGTCATGAAGAGCGGAAAGAAGCAGGGGAGCCGATCCGCAGCGATGAGCGCGGCTCGGTAGCCGGTGACGAGTGACTGGGAGGTGAGAGCGTCCATCGACTGGGCTCGGGAGATGCGCGGCAGGAGGTCGAATGAGAGCCCTGTCGCGCCGGCATCGCGAAGGCCGCGGACCGTTTCGATGTCGGCGGCCGGGGAGAGGAAAGAGACGGAGACGCCGCCGGCGCGCATGGCGGCTGCGTGCGAGTATTCAAGCGGACGAACAGACGCCACCGCTTCGGCACCTGCGAGCGCTGCAGCCATGTCGCCCGACTGCACCACCGTGGCCCCTGCTGCGACGTAGTCGGCGTCCGAGGCGAACGCATGCGAACCGGCTCCGGCCTGGACTTGGACTTCGAGGCCGAGTTGGGCGAATTTGGAGACAACCTGCGGGAGTATCGCCACACGCCTCTCGCCAACACGCGTCTCGGCAGGAACGAAGACTCTCACGGCTCGCAGCCTATGGTCTCGAGCCTCGTGATAGCGGATCAGACGCCGTCGCTGCGAACGCCGACCGCGCTCCGGCCGACGCGCTACTATCCAAACGTGATGTTCTCCATGTTCGTGCTGTGGATCATCGTGTTCGCTGGGATCTTCCGTCGCGCACGGTGGACAATTCCCGTCGCCGTTGCCGCGATGCTCTGGAGTCTGGTGCTCCTCAAGCTCCACATGACCGACCCGATCCCCCTGAACTCCTAGCAGAGGCGCCCGGTGAACATGACCCCCGCACGGCAGTTGCTGCTCTTTCGGCTCATCAATCTCATCGCGCTTCTCGCCCTGCTCGGCGTGCTCACAGGCTCGCTCGACCTTCAGATCCTCGTCGGCGAGCAGCCCTGCCCTCTTTGCCTTCTTCAGCGCTCAGGGATGATCGGCCTCGCAGTCGGCCCCATCATGAACCTGCTGTGGGGCATGCGCCCAGCGCATTACGCGGTGAGCATCCTCGCCGCGTTCGCAGGCGGCGCAGCGAGCACACGGCAAATCCTGCTCCACATCGCGACGCCGGGAGACCCCGGCTACGGGCCAGCCGTCGCCGGCTTCCACCTCTACACGTGGGCGTTCATCACGTTCGCGGTCGGAGCGGCGGGTTGCGCTGCACTCCTTCTCTTCAGTAGCCAGTTCTCGCTTGGCGACACTGGCGTGCTGCGTCGAAAGGGCGCGCTTCGTATCGCCACCCTGACCATCGTCGTGTGGACATCCGTGTACCTCATCATCATCGCCGTGACGGTGCTGCCGGAGTGCGGTCTGGGCATGTGTCCTGACGATCCGGAAAGCACAGGGGGGATCAAGACGCCGGTCGGAGTTATCGGCTTCCTCGGCTTCGTGCTCGGCTCGTTCGCGATCGCCTACCTGCTCGATCGCCGGTTGCCAAGCGACGACGAATAGTTGCCCGGCCAACGTGACAACCGCGCCCCGCTCACGCCTGCGATCCGCACCTCGATATCCGCTGGCCACCGGTGCGCAGCGGATGAAATCACCCCGACGCCTGCGATCTGACCAGAATTCTGGTCAGATCAGCCGGATGCTGGACGAAATGGCCGGGACGGGGGTTGGGGTTGGGCCCGGGTTGGGGCTGGGCTACTGGAGGATCTTGGTGAGGTACTCGTCGAGAATGACGGTGACCTCACGCGACCCCGTCGTGCCGAGCAGTTGCACCGGGGTTCCGGTGCCCTCGGCCTGCTGAAAGGCGATCCGCTCGGGCATCGACGGCTTGAAGACGAGACGGGCACCGACGAGCGCAACCATCTCCTTCACCCGAAAGTCATGCTCCTCTGACACGCTCCGCACCTTGTTGATCACGACCCCGGCCAGGCTTAGGTCTGGATTGGCGGACGCGGCGATCTCGGATATCTCCTCGACGGCGCGCTGCACCCCCTGGGCTCCGAAGTAGGTCGGGGTGGTGACGATGACCGCCCGATCAGCAGCGGTGAGCGCCTCGCGGGTGAGGGCGCCAAGCGAAGGCGGGCAATCGATGAAGACCACGTCGTAGCCCTCGACAGATGCGAGGGCCTTCTTCAGCTTGCCAAGGGCGCCAGACCCACTCCAGGCGTCGAACCTGATGACATTCGGGTGCGACGGCAGAACATCGAGTTCGCCGATGTAGGCATCCCAGTCGCAGGGGGCGATGGTCGACTCGATCATCGCCTTCGTGGGATGTGCCAGAACATCGGCCACGCTCGTATCGCCGACCTGTGAGCGCAGGATGCTCGTCGCATTGCCCTGCGGGTCGAGGTCGATGACGAGGACGGATAGGCCGCGGTGCGCGGCGGCGGACGCCAGGCCGATGGTGAGGCTTGTCTTGCCGGTTCCGCCCTTGTTCGCAAGGATTGCAACGGTTCTCATGCCTGCATCATGCCCGATAACCGGTCGGGAGGCACCTCAATACCGGCAAACGGAGCCCCGTCAATCGCGCCTGCCGGGCGTCGAGCGGCTCCGGAAACCGGGTTAGCATGGACGTCCCCGGACGAGGAGCACTCATGCGACGAATGAGCACAATCGTGGCCACTGCGCTGTGCTGCGCAGTTGCCGCCACCGCCGTCGGCATCGCCCCGGCAAGTGCGGCCGAGCCCACTGTCGGCGACTGCCACAACAACGCCCCCCTCGGCCCCAAGAAGGGCTCGAACCTGCAGTCGGTCGCGTTGTGCGAGGGCCCGCACCTGTCCGAGACGTTCTACGTCGGGTCGTTGCCCGCGAGCTTCCCCGATCCGACGAAGGCCACGGCGAAGCAGATTGCGGCAGCGCGTGCAAGCAATTGCACTGTCGCCCGGATGAACACCTACATGGGGTTGAACTCACCGATTCCGACGCGTTTTCGGCCTGTCGCGCTGTTCCCCGACACGCTCCAGTACGGCGCAGGCGAGCGCTGGATCAGGTGTGATCTCGTCTACAGCACCGGCCTGACCATCGGCGAGATGCCCAAGGCTGCCGCCCAATGGGTCGGCGAGAACGCCGGCGACCTCTCGGTCTTCAACTACTGCACCCCGGGCGTCGGCTACTCGAAGATGCCGAGCCCGACGAAGACCTCGGCCCAGTCGTGCGATAGCCCGACGAAGCAGTGGGTCCTCGTCGCCCGGCCGACGGTCGGCACCATCGCTCAGAAGTACCCGGGATCCCGAACGCTCAACAGCAAGGCTGCCTCGAAGTGCAAGGTGTTCAAGAACACCTACAGCGGCGGTATCAAGGATCCCTACAGCCGAGGTTGGTCCTACATCTACCCCATGGCGAAGGGCTGGACTGAGGGCGTTCGCACCGTCTCGTGCTGGGTGCCGCTCAAGCAGTACATCAACTCGAAGTAGCCGGGGGGCGCCGCTCAGGCGAATACGTCGGCACGAGCGATACCCCCCGTGCATGCATGCTCGTAGGTTCTTCCGCATGCGGACAACAAGCGTACGAATTGACCTGCAGAGGCACGGTGACCTCAAGCGACTTGCCTCCGATCTTCACCTGAGTGTCGGCGAGACCGTTCGGTACGCAGTTCGACGGCTCAACCAGGCGATCATCGGTGAGGAGCTCCGCGCCGCGCTCACCACCGAAGAATCAGCATGGCTC
>CALPZT020000175.1 GCA_943328365.2 Bifidobacterium breve
CGCGGGGTTCGAATACCCGTCCCTCCAGGTGGTCGTCGGCCTTCATGGGGTCGATATCGCTGACGGCGAGATGGAGCGGATGATCCGTGAGTCGGGTCTCGGGGCGGTCGAAGGCCGCGAGGTGGTCGTCCATCGAATTGGACGTGACGTCCCATTCGGGCGGGCGATGCAGGAGGCCTGCGACCGGGCCGACGGAGTGCTCATCACGAAGGTCGACGACGATGATCACTATGCGCCTGAGCATGTCTGGGATCTCGTGCTCGCGCGCATGTACTCGGGTGCGCAGCTCGTCGGCAAGGCTCTCGACTGGATTCACGTCGAGGCCGATGACGTGACAGCCTTCCGGCCCGTCTACCCGGCCGAGTCCTATGCCACGTTCGTTGCTGGCGGCACGATGCTCATCTCGAAGGCTGACCTCCTCGCTGCGGGGGGCTGGCGTCCGGTGCCGAAGTCCATCGACCGGGCGCTCATCGAGCAGGTGAAGCGCATCGGCGGCCTCGTCTACCGCACCCACGGCCTCGGCTACGTCTACGTCCGCCATGGAGCCGAGCACACCGCGATCGTGAGCGATGAGCACTTCCTCACCCAGAACGCTCGGCAGTGGCCGGGTCTCATCGCCCACGAGGCTTTCGGGACGGTCCAGGCATGAGCGCTCGGCAGCCGCGGGTCTCCGTGATCATGCCCGTCATCAATGAGGAGCGTCACCTGCGCCACGCGGTCGACGGGATCCTTGCCCAGGACTACGGCGGCGAGCTCGAGGTGGTCATCTCGGTTGGGCCGTCAAAGGACCGCACCCGCGAGATAGCCGACCTCATCGCGAGTGAGCACCCAAGCGTCCTCGTCGTCGATAATCCCTCTGGCAAGACCCCGTCCGGCCTGAACGCGGCGATCGGTCGCTCGACCGGCGAAGTCGTCGTCCGGGTCGATGGTCACGCCATGATCCCCGGCGACTATGTGCGCATGGGCGTTGAGGTGCTGGACGAGACGGGCGCCGACAATGTCGGTGGCATCATGGCGGCCGAGGGGACGACCGATTTCGAACGCGCGGTCGCTCGCGCAATGACCTCGAAGTTCGGCGTCGGCGGTGCGTCGTTCCATGTCGGCGGCGAGCCCGGCGCGGCCCTCACCGTGTACCTCGGATGCTTTCGCCGCGATGCCCTCGATCGCGTCGGCGGATACGACGAGAGCATGGAGCGCGCCCAGGACTGGGAGATGAACCTGCGCATCCGGCAGTCCGGCGGCATCGTGTGGTTCACGCCGCGCATGCAGGTCACGTATCGTCCGCGTCCCACGCTTTCGTCCCTTGCCCGCCAGTACCACGACTACGGCAGGTGGCGTCGCGAGGTGGCTCGTCGCCATCCCGAGACACTGTCGCTCCGATACCTTGCAGCTCCCCTCGCCGTGCTCGGCATCACGTGTGGGTTGGTGCTTGGCATTGCCGGCCTCGTGGCCGGGCTCGGATGGCTCGCGCTCCTCGGGTTCGCCGCGCCGGCCGGCTACCTGCTCGCGAACCTCGCCGCCAGCGCCCAGTCGACCTTCGCCGCGCCGCGCCTGCCATGGCGGTCGGCGCGCCTGCTGCCGGCGGTCTACGCGACCATGCATGGCGCCTGGGGTACCGGCTTCCTGCGCGGGGGCGCGGGCTCGTGAGCGAGCGAGCGGCATGAGGCTGCCGGGGCGCCGTCGACCGCTTCGATGGTCCGTCGTGACCTCGGCGCCGGGCGGCACGGCCGGCGATCAGTGGGGCGATACCTGGTTCGCCAGGGATCTCGTGAGCGCCCTGAAGTCCCAGGGGCAGCAGGCCCGCGTGGTTTCCCGCGGCGGTGCCGAATCCGAGGCCCGCGACGCCGACGACGTCGTCCTCGTCCTCCGGGGCCTGCGAAAGGTGACGCCCAGGCCCGGGTCGACCACCTGGCTGCTGTGGGTCATCTCGCACCCCGAGCTCGTCGATGCGGACGAAGCAGCGTCCTATGACCTCGTGTTCGCGGCGAGCAGCAACTGGTCGAGGGCCGCTGAGCTGGGGGCGATTCCGCTCCTGCAGGCGACGAACCCCGACCGCTTCTCCCCGAAGGCAGGTGCCCCCGACAGCGGGGAGCCGCTCCTCTTCGTCGGCTCGACCCGCGGCGAGTACCGCCCGATCGTCCGGGATGCGATCGCGTGCGGGGCCGAGCCATCCATCTACGGGGTCGGATGGGAGGCCTACCTTCCGGTCGAGCGGATTCGAGCGGAGTTCCTCCCGAACGACGAGTTGCCTGCGGCCTACGCGAGCGCCGGAGTCGTCCTCAACGACCACTGGCCGGACATGGCGGCCGAGGGATTCCTGTCGAACCGGCTCTTCGATGCCGCCGCCACCGGAGCGAGGATCGTGAGCGACCCTGCAATCGGCCTCGGCGAGGTCTTCGGCGACGTGGTGCGAACGTACCGAGCCCCAGGTGAGCTGTGCGAGATCCTCGGGGGTGATCCCGCGGACGCATTCCCTGACCGAGCAGCCCGGCTTGGGCTCGCCTCACGAATTGCGCAGGAGCATGGTTTCGCGGCGCGGGCGCGTGAGCTCATCGCTCGCGCTGAGCAGGCTCGCCGCTCATGACAGGCGACGGCGCCGCGATCGACGTCAGCGCCATCGACGTCAGCATCGTCCTCATCACCTTCAACGACGCTGCACGGCTTCAGCGGGCCCTGTCGTCCCTCACCCGACAAACCCTGCGAAATCTCGAGATCATCGTCGTGGACGATGCCTCGACGGACGAGACGATGAGCATCGTCGAGGCCGCCACCCGCGCTGATTCGCGCATTCGCTACGTCCGGCTCGACACGAACTCCGGCGGATGCAGCGCGCCCCGCAACCGCGGAATCCGCGAGGCGCGTGGCACCTGGGTGATGTTCTGCGACTCAGATGACGAGTTCGAGCGTCACGCCGCGAAGAACCTGCTCCTGGCAACCGAGCGCGCCGATGCAGATCTCGGGTGCGGGGTGGTGGAGCGGGTCGATGCCAAGTCAGGGGAGTCGAAGCGCTGGCGGGCCGACCTGCACGAGCCGGCCGTACTCGCGTCCATCGACGATCGCCCCGACCTCATCGCCGACACCGTGAGCGTGAACAAGATCTACCGCCGGTCGTGGCTCGTCGAGCGGGGGATCGACTTTCCCGAGGGCATCCTCTACGAGGACCAGTTGTTCACGCTCAAGGCATTCGCCGAGGCAGAGCGCATCTGCGTCATCACCGAGACCGTGTACTTCTGGTACGTCGAGCGGCTCGGCAGCGACCTGTCGATCACCCAGCGACGGCACGAAGTCCGCAATGTGCGGAGCCGGGTAGAGGTCAACCGCCAGATCGACGCCTACCTCGCCGCCCGCGGCCTGCACGAGCTTGCCCGCACGAAGACCCGCAAGTTCCTGTCGCATGACCTCTACCTCTACCTCTCAACCCTTCTCGAGCTCGACGATGCTGACGCGCATGCCGTCGCCGCAGAACTCGCGCCGTACGTGGCGACCCTCGATCTCGCCGAAGCCTCGTGCCAGCGTCCGGCGCTCCGGGTGGCCACGTATCACCTGCTCATTGGTGATCTGGACGGCCTGCGGCGAGCGATGCGCTTCATCCGATGGTCATCGGTTGTCGATGCCCCGATCGTCATTCGGTCCGACGCCGATCGGGGGAGCGAGTCGGTGTCATGGGGCTGTGAGCATCTCGACGGCGGGCCTGAGTTCCAGGGCCTTGGCCCGCAATGGTGGCTCGACGTGACATCCCTGGGCCTCGATCGCGCAACGGCTTCTCAGCGCCGTTGGTGCCATCGGCTCACGTCGCTCGAAGCCGGGCCCGGGGGGTGGGTGGCGACCGGATGCACGGTAGACGCGTTCGGCGGGCTCGGCCGCGCGACCTCGGCGGAACTCGTCCTCATGCTCGGCGCGCAGGTCGTCGCCTCGATCCCACTCGACGTATCGCGACCGGCTTCCGGCGCCGAGTGGCATTGGCGCACAACGGGATCGCACCCGGTCGGAGTGGGCACGGGCATCCGCTCCGGCGACCGCGGGTTCTTGGCCGTGCGTCTCACCATCGATGGCGTGGTCAACGTGATGCCGGTTCGCGTGCCCGAATCCGCGGCCCCCCGTCGAATCCTTCGTGGGCCAAAGGTATTCGTCGGCGTGCGCACGTATCCGGGGGAGCACGGTGTCGTGCGCTGGCTTGCCGGCCGGTTCACCCTGAAGGCACGGGTCGCGGGACGAGTAGGCGGATGGTGGTCTGCTCTCGAGGTGCCGGTTATTCGCCTGCTCCGTGCCGGTGCCCGGCGACTCGGTGAGCGGCTGCCTCCGTCCGCTTCGGCGGTGTTCATCGGCACTGGCGACGTTCCCGGGTCGTTTTCGGGCCAAGCGCAGGCGATCAGCGCTGCGCTGCACGAGCGCCGGCCCGATATTGAGCAGGCGTGGCTCGCGGCCACCTCAAGCGGAGCACTGACTGTTCGGCGGGCCTGGCGCCTTGCCCGCGCGCGATGGTGGGTTCTCGATGCGCCGCTGCCGGCAGCCATTCGCCCTCCTGCCCACGCACGAATGCTCGCGACGGAGGTTGCGGTGCCGATCGTCAGGACGGGAGTCGACGATCCTGATTGGGACATCGCCTCTGCGGCCCAACGCAAGGCAGCCTCTGCACTGCCGAGGCGCTGGGATGCCCGTCATGCGGCAGGCGCCGATACGGCACGCGCGCACCTCGACCTGCCCGCCGATCGCGTGAACGTCGTCTACGCGCCCCTCGGCGACGAATGCCTCATCGACCTCGACCAATTCGTTGCGGAACTCGGTGATCGTGTTCACCTGGTTGTCGCATCGGGAAGCGGGCGGCCGGTTGATATTCCGTCTGTTCTC
>CALPZT020000176.1 GCA_943328365.2 Bifidobacterium breve
CGAGTCCTCCCTCACTCGCCACTTGCCTGTCCGGTAGATCCTGGGCTTGCCGTCAGCCCAGCCGGCCTTGAACACGCCTGGTCGTGCCGCAGGCGAATGATGCATCCGCCGAAGCTGTTGAGCGCTCACCACGGGCGGATTCACGCAGGCGACGATGAAGCAGCCCCTGAACACCTTGTCGTGCGCAACGATCCGCGGCTCAAGTGCGGCCTGCCTCCCTCGCGCGGGCGGCGGCTCAACTCGGTCCCTGGGCGTGCTTTCGCGTGCAGTCCCCGGTCGAGTGACGTCGCCTGACCGACGTGTCGCAGTTGGGCGGCGCCACTCTCGTCTGGATTCCGCAAGCGGTGGTCTTGGCCCTGATTGAGGGCGAGCGCAGTGGAGTCGCTGGACCAGCTGCGACATTGAGAATGGTCACTGGGGGAAACGGAGAGGGGTCGAGCTGAAGTGCAGCTCGACCCCTCTCGTTTGTGTGACTCAGTGCTGTGAGCGCTCTGCAATCTGCTCAGCATTCGTCTCCGGCATGCCCGGATGGTGCAGAACTCCACCATGGAAGGTGTTGATCTGATCGGCATCCTCATAGGCGTGCAGCGGTGCTTCGAGAGCCGCCTCGTGGGCGACGTGATGCTCAGCAGCCTCGATCTCGGCAGCGCTGGGCTTCGCGACATTCTGCGCATAGAAGAAGCCGCTCAGCTTGTGCTGAACGTTTTGCAGCAGGTAGCGCTTGTTCCGCACGCCGGCAGCGTCGGTGCGCTCCGGCGCCGGAAGCGGCGCGATATCAGTCTTGCTCATGATGACCGCCTTCTCCTTGATGGAGATCGGCTCGTGGACCTCGATGAACTCGCCGTGCGGCAGGCGCAGGACTCGCCCTGTCTCGTAGCCATGGAGCAACTTGTCACGGTCACGACGCTGCAGGCCCAGACAGATTCGGCGCGTCACGACGAACGCGATCGGCGGAATGACGAAGATCATGACTCGGAGGAACCAGGTAATGGAGTTGATCGTGAGGTCGAAGGAGGTGGCGATGATGTCGTTGCCGCCACCGATCCATAGCAATCCGTAGAACGTGATCGCCATGACGCCGAAGCCGGTGCGCGTCGGATTGTTGCGCGGGCGATCGAGCAGGTGGTGCTCCTTCTTGTCGCCGGTCACCCAAGCCTCGATGAAGGGGTAGAGCGCCAGGCCAGTGAAGAGGACGCCCGGCACGATGACAGCCGGAATGAGGATATTCCAGCTGATGGTCCACCAGTCGAAGAGATTTGTCTCCCAGTTCGGCATGATGCGCAGCGCGCCGTCGAGGAAGCCCATGTACCAGTCAGGCTGCGACCCGGCGCTGACTTGATCTGGCATGAACGGCCCGAAGATCCAGATTGGGTTAATGGTGACGAGACCACCGATGAGCGCGATGATGCCGAAGACGATGAAGAAGAAACCGCCTGCCTTTGCCATGTAGACCGGCAGGAGCGGGTACCCGACGACGTTCTCATTCGTGCGGCCCGGACCAGGGAACTGGGTGTGCTTCTGGGTCCAGACGAGCATGAGGTGAACGGTGACGAGCGCGAGGATGAGACCCGGGATGAGGAGGATGTGCACCGAGTACAGCCGCGAAATGAAGTCGTTGCCCGGGAATTGGCCGTCGAAGAGCAGGAATGTTGCCCACGTCCCGACGATTGGCACGGCTTGAGCGATGCCTCGAGTGATCTGGAGCCCGGTGCCGGACAGAAGATCGTCGGGCAGTGAGTACCCGGAGAAGCCCGCGACAAGGCCAAGGGTGACGAGGACGACGCCGATGAGCCAGTTGAACTCGCGCGGCTTGCGGAACGCCCCGGTGAAGAACACCCGGAACATATGGACCGCCATCGCGGCGATGAAGATGAGCGCGGCCCAGTGATGCATCTGGCGCAGGAGGAGACCGCCGCGGATGTCGAACGAGATGTCGAGCGAGGAGGCATACGCCTCAGACATCTGGATGCCCTTGAGCGGAACATATGAGCCGTCGTAGACGACCTCGATCATCGAGGGCTTGTAGAAGAAGGTAAGGAAGGTACCGGTGATCAAGATGACGATGAAGCTGTACAGCGCGATCTCACCGAGCATGAACGACCAGTGGTCGGGGAAGACCTTTCCCAGGTTCTTCGACAGGAACTTGTTGCTGCCTGTTCGCTGGTCGACGTACGTTGCGACGCCGCCGCCAACCTTCTCGATCGGGCTTGCCTGGCTCATCCACGCTCCCAGAAACTCGGCCCCACGGGCTCGGCGAAATCGGACCTTGCTACGAGGAATCCTTCCTCATCCACGCCAATCGGCAACTGCGGCATTCGGCGCGCTGCCGGGCCGAAGACGACATTGCCCGCGTCGGCGAGATCGAAGGTGGACTGATGGCAGGGGCACAGCAGGTGGTGGGTCCGCTGTTCGTAGAGGGCGATGGGGCAGCCCACGTGGGTGCAGATCTTGGAATAGGCGACGATGCCCTGGTAATCCCATCCGTCACCCTGCTGCGCCCTGATGTCACTGGGATCCATGCGCACGAGGATGATGGCGGCCTTTGTGCGGGCATTCATGTTCTGCTCGAGCTCTTGGACCTCTTCGAGATCCTCCGGGATGGCCGAGACGAGACCGCCGATCGGCAGGTCCTCGGGCCGAATCGGCATGAGGCTGGGGTCGGTGACGATACGGAGGCCGTCGTGCCAGAGCGTGACCGAGAGCAGATCGGCCGGGCTCGGGCTGCCGGCAGGTGCTGTCCAGAGATCACGCAGCATGAGGACGAGGGGGATCGGGAACAGCGCCATGGCACCGATGAGCGTGCGCCGGATGAGCTTGTAGCGGGCGAATCCAGACTCAGACTTGCCACGCTCGTAGTTGGCGAGGGCCTCCTCGTCGGCCGATGCCGGCGAGGCGAGTTCGTGACGGTCCTGGACGACCTCTACATCGGGCATGAGCTTCTTGGCCCACTGAATCGCGCCGGCCCCGATGAGAAAGATTGCTGCACCGAGGGTGAGACCGAGCACGAAGGTGCTGGCACCGACATCTCCGAATACCGGAATGTAGATCGTCGCGGTCTTGTCGATCGCGATGTACGCGACGACGAAGGCGACGGTGAGGAGCATCGACAGCAGGAACATGGTGGCGACCTGCCGCTCGGCCCGCCGTGCCGCCTTGGGATCGGTGTCGGTCATGCGAAGGGCATGCGGGACGTCGGCAACAGGGGAGTAGCCCAGGCGTTCCGGCTCGCTGCCGTGCGAATCGTGCGGGGTGACGTCGCTCATCGTGCCTTGATTCCGATCCAGATGGCCGCTCCGATGAGAGCGGCGAAGACGGCGGTCCAGAGGAACAGACCCTCGGTGACGGGGCCGAGTCGGCCGAGGGAGAGGCCTCCCGGGTTTGACGCGACCTGGAGTTCGCTGACGTAGGCCATGATCGCCTGCTTATCCTCGACGGGCAGGGTGCTGTTAGCGAACACCGGCATGCTCTGCGGACCGGTCACCATGGCCTCGTACATCTCCTGAGGCGTGGCTTCCATGAGGCTCGGGGCGTACTTTCCGTAGGTGAGTGCCCCACCCTGACCGGCGGCCTGATGGCACTGAGCGCAGTTCACGCGGAAGAGCACCCCGCCCTGGGCGATGTCGGCATTCTTGTAGTCGAGTTGCTCTGCGGTCGGGATGGCAGGACCCGGTGCAAGGGAGGCGACGTAGGCGGCGAGCTGGGCTGTCTCCTCGGCGCTGTACTGCGGCTCCTTCGCCACTGCCTGCGCCCCGGGGGCCGCGAGCGGCATCCGGCCGGTCGCCACCTGGAAGTGAACGGAAGCGGCGCCGACGCCAAGCAGTGTCGGGCCGTTTTGCGACCCCTGCGCCTGCATGCCGTGACACGACGAGCAGCCCGTCAGATAAAGCTTGTTGCCCTCCTCGATGGCGACCTGGCCGCCATCGTCCGCCTGCGCGGATTGAGCATTCGAGACAACGGCATATGCGCCACCGACAGCGACAAGGGCCACCGCGAGAAGCGAGGGGGCAAACAGCGGGCTTCTTCGACGTGCGGAGAGGAACTTCACCTTCGATCGAACCTTCCTACAGCTGGTGTCGTCGGATGCAGAGCGATTGACTACTTGAGGATGTAGATCATGAAGAACAGGGCGATCCACACGACGTCGACAAAGTGCCAGTAGTACGAGACGACGATTGCTCGAGTGGCCT
Organism: Bifidobacterium breve; assembly: GCA_943328365.2. GTDB lineage: Bacteria > Actinomycetota > Actinomycetes > S36-B12 > S36-B12 > WLND01. Next base: position 4,188 of record CALPZT020000176.1, read on the forward strand.
GATCGTGGGTGAATCGCTTTGCGACATACGTGGTGGCGAGGACGAACAGAAACGCGATGAGCCCGCCGGTGACGTGCATGCCGTGGAAACCGGTCGTGAGGTAGAACACCGAGCCATAGGCGTTCGAGGAGAGCGTAAGCCCCTCGCGAACGAGCTCGGTGTATTCCATGACCTGGCCGCCGATGAAGAACGAGCCCATGATGAACGTGATGATGAACCAGCGGCGCAGGCCCTTGACATCGCCGCGCTCGGCCGCGAACACGCCAAGCTGGCAAGTGACGGAGGAGAGCACGAGGATCGTCGTGTTGATGCTCGAGAACGGGACGTTGAGCAGGCTTGTCTCCTCGGCCCACAGGCCCGGATTCACCGCCCTCAGCGTGAAGTACATCGCGAAGAGGCCGGCGAAGAACATGAGCTCGCTCGAAAGCCAGACGATGGTGCCGACGGCAACCATGTTCGGGCGGTTCGCGGGTGCATGGTTGTACGCCGGGGGTGCTGTCGTCACTGTCGCCACAGGTGGAGTCTGGCAGATCGACCGCGATGTCGCGCTGTGACCCCCCGCAGGATGGGCCCGAAACATGACAGCCTCGGGGCTGCGCAATCGCGGCTGGCTAGAGTTGCGGTCGTGAGCAACGCACATGCCCCGCA
>CALPZT020000177.1 GCA_943328365.2 Bifidobacterium breve
CCCTCGGCACGGTTGATGCGTCGGTGCTGCAGATGTGCTGCGCTGCGGTCGCTGTTCGCCGACTGCTCCAGTCGCAGGGATTGGACAGCGCTGTCGGCCGCTCGCAGAAGACGGACGATGCGAATCTCATCGACCACGACGCACCGCCTCGAGGAACTCGCGGTGCGATCGATCGATCCGGTACTTCTCGTCGGAGTAGATCTTCCGGGTCTGGGATTCCCACCGCACTCGAGCGGTTGGGTTGTCGTCGAAGAGCAGCCGTCCGTCGAGGGCTATACGGCCGGCAATCTCTAGCGGAGCGCCGTTGAGGATGAGCAGATCGAACTCGGGCGGCAGGTCCAGCTCGAAGGAGGCGGGGACCGGCTCGGCGAAGTACGCCGCGATGTCGATGTCGATGTCGATGTCGATGTCGGAGTCCGGGCGGGCCGTTCCCGCTGCCTGGCTGCCGTGAAGATAGGCGAACTGCGCGCCGCTGCCCCGCAGAATCGCCAGTGAAGCATCGAGTGCGGGGTTCACCATGAATCGATGATGGCACAACTCCTGCCGCACGGACCTGTGCTGTCACCTGATCACGGCGAGGAGCGAGGGAAGAAGGAACGCGCTGAAGCCGTGATGGCTCTAGTCTGAACATGTCCGCGCGGCACGCATGACACCGGAACTGAGAAGGGGAGTAACCATGCCGAAGATCGTGAAGCTCGTAATCGGGGCACTGCTCATGGCGATCGGGGTGGTGTGGTTCTTCCAGGGCATCGGCTCGCTGGCCGGAAGCCCCATGACCGGGGTGAGCTTCTGGGCATTTGCGGGGGTGATCATGTTCGTGGTCGGGCTCTTTGTCGTCGTGCGCGGGGTCAAGGGGAATCGGTCATCGCTGGACGGCTGAACGTCAGACCCACCTGCCACTCTTGACCTGTGACCGACTCGCGGTCGCAGTGAATCAAGGGGGCTCATGTCGAAGACAGCAAGGCTTGATCCGCACGTCGTGCTCACCGAGCAGTACAGCAATGCAGTTCTCTACGCGTCGACCCTGCACCGGGCGCAGACCCGCAAGGGCAATGACATCGCCTACATGGCGCACCTGCTCGGGGTGTCGTCGCTCGTGCTCGAGGCACGGGGCGATGAAGACCAGGCGATCGCGGCGCTGCTCCATGATGCCGCCGAGGATCAGGGCGGCCAGCCCACGCTCGATGCCATCGCAGTGAAGTTCGGCGATCGCGTGTCGCGCATCGTGGGGGCCTGCAGCGACTCGCTCGCCGAGGACCGTGCCATGAAAGAATCGTGGCTCGTCCGCAAGACCCACCACATCTCGAAGCTCGCCGTCACGGATGACGACGTCATCATCGTGGCGATGGCAGACAAGGTTCACAATGCTCGGGCGATCGTGAGCGACCTGAGCATCCATGGGCCCAAGACCTGGCAGAAGTTCAATGCCAGTCGCGAGCAGATCCTCTGGTACTACACGAGCAATCTGCTCGTGGCGCAGGAGCGTCGGGCGCCAAGGTTCCTCGTCGATGCGCTCGAGCGCGCCCTCGCCGAGATGAGCGACTTTCCCGACACCGAGTGAATCGGTGTGCAAGGCCTGCTACCAAGCCGCTTCATTACGAATGGAGGCGAGGCGGCGCACCTGGTCGTACCCAGTGAGCACGGGTGGAAGCCCCCGACTTCAGTGCCGTAGATCATCGAGGTTCACCCTGAAGCATTGACGCGGCCGGCCCGGACGATCGCGATTGGGCGCCGAACGCTCGCGAGGAACGCGATTCGTCAGCCCCCGGGGAGGAGTTGTCTCGCAAGATCGCGGAATGCGGGAGCGAGGATTTTCGAGGTCGCAACACTGAGATGCTCGAAGTCGCGATAGGTCCACGATGAGCCGATGCCCGTCGTGCACGTGCTCGACGGGCATACGACATCGAAGAAATCGATGGAGGTGGCGCCCGTGGCATCGATGGCTGCTGCTTGCGCGGCCATGCCCGGGAGCTGGGCTCTTCGGGCTTGGTCCCTGGGGATCGCGGCGCCGTCCACGGCAGACCCAGCGAGAAGCGTGATCGCGGGTGATTCCTTAAAGGGCCCCTCCTTGAGTTCACCCCATGCCGGGAATCGAGGGACGGAACCGACAATGACGACGCGACTTCCGGCATCTGTCAGGCGTCGGATCATGGCTGTCTGGGCCTGGGTCCACAGCGCCTGTCGTGCAGCAAGGTTTGCGGCTGCCGCCGGGTCGGGCTCGTCTGCGAGCGCCCTGAGGTATCGCTGGGTCGATGTCGACATGACAACCAGTTCTGGCGGATCGGCAACGAGGTCGTCCATCGTGCGGCCGACGAAGCCCGAGCACGATGGTTCTGGCCGCATGCCGAGCCGGCGTGCTTGGCGGGCAAGGGGCCCGAAATCGATGAATGTGCATGCCGAAAGGGTCGCGACCTGAGCATCGAGGCCGGCTGAGTTGACGCCGGATACGAAGCCCTCCGTGTAGTGACCGGCGAGCGAGTCACCGACGAGGACCGCTCGGCCGCGCGATTGAGGAGCCCGCCAGTTGCAGTCCGCCGGCTTCCTCGACAGCGGCTTTGGCGAGTCGCAGTCGAGCAATGAGTCGGCGTGCAGTGCGAACGGGTTCAGGCTGGCATCGCTCTTGAGAGTCTGGTGCCATTGGGCCAGAATGCCGGCGGCGGCCAAGGGGATTCCAACGCACGCGACCAAGAGCCAGAGGGTGTTGCGGCGCAATGGGTTCGATCGATATCGAATGGGCTCCTCGATGTAGCGGACGGAGAGCCATGCGACGCCCAGCGAGGCTGCACCGGCGATAACGCGGGGCCCGAGGGCGCCCGACCACCAGATGCCGGCGAACACGATGAATGGCCAATGCCATAGGTACCAGCTGTACGAGAGGTTGCCGAGTCCGACCATGGGCTTGGTGGTGAGGGTGCGACTGACCGGGTTGGATGCCACGGAGGTGCCGGCCGCGATGACCAACACCGCTCCAACGACCGGCAGCAGGGTGATGGGGCCGGGGTAGGTGACCGACTCGGAGATCACTACTAGGCCGATGCCCACGAGCACGGTGCCCGCTGCACCTGCCGCGGTCGCTACCCGACGATTCTTCATGGCGACGATCGGAGTCACGGCGAGCAGGGCTCCCGCACCGAACTCCCAGGCGCGGGTGACCGCGGAGTAGTAGTCGAGCCGACCCCAGAACCCGCCTGCCTCGGCAGACGGGACGATGAGACTCAAGAACGCCGCTGCACCGAATGATGCAGCAATGATCGCGATGAGCATCAACCGGATCCGCGACCGCTGCTTGAGCCGACCGGTGGCGCGAACGCTCAGCCAGCTGACCAGCAGGAGCCCCGGGAACACCAGATAGAACTGCTCCTCGACGGAGAGCGACCACGTGTGGAGGAGTGGATTGAGCGCGGACGCTGCATCGAAGTAGCCGCCGACATCGAAGACTGCGAGGTAGTTGTTGGCGTTGATGAGCGATGCTGCTGCTCCGGTTCGCGCGGTGATGCCCAAGGCGCCGATGGCGCCGAGGGCCATGCTGGCAATGAGAACGACCGTGAGCATGACCGCGAGGGCGGGGAGCAGTCGCCGGATGCGCGCGAGGTAGAACCTGCCCATCGCTAGCCGGCCTGTCACCTCAAGCCGGGAAACGAGTGATGAAGTGATGACGAATCCGGAGATGACGAAGAAGATGTCGACGCCGGTGAAGCCGCCAGCGAGGGGGAGCCCCGAATGAAGGATGACGACGACGAGGACGGCAATGCCGCGGAGCCCTTGGATGTCGGGGCGGTAACCTGGCCGAGCCGCAACTTCGGGCGCGAGCGGTAGAAGCCGGGATGGGCCTGACACGCCGCTACAGTACAGCGGCCTTCGCAGTGAGGCTGGGTCGTGACTCGCCGGCACTCGAGCGGGCGCTCGACTGCCGATTTGGCCAACTCGCAGCGAGCGTCCGTTGAGCTCGTCCCGCGCCGGCCCACCCACTACCCTGAAGGTCGGCAGGATGGGGAGGCGTTGATGACCGGCAGCGCCGTCGATCGCCTGCTCGCCCTCCGCCAGCATCGCCTCAATGGCAAGCGTGCGCCGCACAAGCCGCTGCTCGTCCTGCTGGCCCTTGGCCAGTTCGCGCGCTCGGGATCATCGTCGTTGGCGTGGTCCGAGGCCGAGACGAGGCTCGGATCCCTCCTCGCCGAGTTCGGCACGTCACAACCAAGCGGGGCCTCGTCAGTCGCCTTTCCCTACACGAGGCTTCGCACGGACGGCGTGTGGGAGCTTTCTCGTGAAGTGGCGAATGACAGCGTCTCCGACCTACGGGCCGCACCGGTCGAGGGCCACTTCACTCCTGAGATCGAATCAGAGTTCACGGCATCCCCTCGTCTGGTGAACGAGGTTGCGCGCAGCATCGTCGAAAGCCAGTTTCCGATGTCGATTGCCTCGGATGTCCTTACCGCTGTGGGCCTCAATCCAGACTTCGTCTTTGCCGGAGCACGCGACAACGTCGTTCTGGATCTGGAGAAGCGCCGTCGAGACGCCGGCTGGCGTGATCGCATCCTTGCTGCGTGGGACCGCTCGTGCGCGTTCTGCGGATTCGACGGGCGGCTCGGCGGCGGGCCGGTCGGGATCGAGGCGGCGCATATCCGTTGGTTCAACTTCGAAGGGCCCGACGACATGGACAACGGCATGGCCCTGTGCTCCCTGCACCACAAGCTGCTGGACCGGGGAGTTCTCGGCCTTGTCGACGGGGGGACGGTCGTCGTCTCGTCGGACTTCTCGGCTTCGAGTGCTGTGGGTCGCGCTGTCTACGCCTTGCATGAACATGAACTCAAGCCCAGGCG
>CALPZT020000178.1 GCA_943328365.2 Bifidobacterium breve
CGCCCCACTCGGGGAGTTGGAGAAAGGAGACAGATGGACGCTGGGTGATCCACTCGCGATGCTGGGCCGCGGTGATGGTGCGGACGGCGAGGGTCAACGCTCGGCGCCCGCAGCAGGGATGGCCTGAGCGGCGACATCGAGATCGACGACGACCGGCGCATGGTCGGAGGCGCCCTTGCCCTTGCGCTCATCGCGGTCGATGTAGGCATCGGTTACGGCACCAGCGAAGGCCGGGTTCGCGTACACAAGGTCGATTCGCATGCCCCAGCCGCGATGCAGCGCACCATTGCGGTAATCCCAGAAGGTGTACGGGTTGCCCTTGAGCGCTCGGGGTAGGACGTCAGCGAGGCCGAGCTCACGAAGGTCAGCGAGGGCCTGGCGCTCTGGTTCGGTCACATGCGTGCTGCCCTCGAAGACGCTGATATCCCAGACGTCGTCGTCAGTCGGGGCGACATTGAAGTCGCCGATGATCGCGAGCGGACGGGACGGCTCGGCGGTCAACTCTGCCCCGACAGTGACCCGCAACGCCGCCAGCCATTCGAGCTTGTACCCGTAATGGTCATGCCCGGGCTCACGTCCGTTCGGGACGTAGACACTCCACACTCGGACGCCGCCACAGGTTGCGCCGATGGCACGCGGCTCGTCGGCGCCCTCGTACTGGGGCTGCCCCGTGAGGCCGTGCGTGACCTCGTCGAGGCCAACGCGGCTGAGGAGGGCAACTCCATTCCAGCGCCCGGTGCCCAAGGTTGCGACCTCGTAGCCGAGGGCTTGGACGGGCATCGTCGGAAATGCTGCGTCCGCGCACTTCAACTCCTGAAGCGCGACCACATCGGGTTGAGCGAGCTCAAGCCATGCGAGCAGTCGGTCAAGCCGCGCCGTGACTGAGTTGACGTTCCAGGTGGCAATCCGCACGGGTTCACTCTAGGCTCCGCCGCTGATCAGGTCATGGGCCGACGAGCAATCCGAGTTCAGCGCAGGCCGCTCGCATCTGACGGTCGCTCGTGAGGACCAGATCTGCCCGCAGTACAGAATCATGAATCGCTCAATCCGCGCTCCTCGGCGAGGATGTCGTCCGATGTCCTGTCATCCGGAAGCACCAGCAAGGGCCGGGCGTGCGCCTGCGGCGACGCCCTCCTGCCTGGAGTGAGGAGATGACGGACTTCAGGGGGAAAGCCTCGAAGCCGGTAGGTACGCACGTACTCACTCAAGGCCTCGCGAATGAGATCTTGCTGAGACCGGCCTGTCTCCTGAGCGAGCGCCCGCAAGCCCTCGGCTTGGACATCGGACATTCGAATATCCACAGCCATCGTGTGACGCTACCGAAATCGGTACCTACTCGCCACGGACCCCGTGGACAGTGCATAGGTCATGCACGAAGATGGACCGAACGGCCAGTCTCCGTGCCTCAGTCGACCAAGCGCTGTGGACGCCATCCCGACCACCACGGAGTTGCTGACAACCCCGGGCCCTCGATTCTCGTTTGGCTCTCGAGCAGATCTCCGGTAACGTCCACATGTCCTACGAACTGGCGAAGATGCTATTCGTCGCACCGTGGGCACGCAGAAACCCTCCTGTCACGGATCGACCGTGACCGTTTAGTCCGAAGGAGGTGGGTTATTCATGCGTCGTTATGAGGTCATGGTCATTCTGGACCCAGATCTTGAAGAGAAGACCGTTGCCCCGAGCCTCGAGGCGTTCCTCAACGTCATCAAGGCCGATGGTGGCACGGTGAATCAGGTCGATGTGTGGGGTCGTCGCCGTCTGGCGTACGAGATCAACCACAAGACCGATGGCATCTACGCAGTCCTCGACATCGAAGCCACGGTAGCTGGAGTCGCCGAACTCGATCGTCAGCTCGGTCTCAATGAGGCCGTCATGCGGACCAAGGTAATGCGCCCGGCGGGAGCCAAGTAGTGGCTGCGGGCGACATCACGGTGACGGTTATTGGCAATCTGACCAATGATCCTGAACTGCGGTTCACCCCCAGCGGCGCAGCCGTTGCCTCATTCACCGTCGCCTCAAGTTCGCGGGTGCTCGACAAGACCACGAACGAGTGGAAGGACGGCGACACCGTGTTCATGCGGTGCAGTGTGTGGCGTCAGTACGCGGAGAACGTTGCCGAGTCCCTCACGAAGGGCACGCGCGTCATCGTCTCCGGTCGGCTGAAGCAGCGCTCATATGAGACCCGCGAGGGCGAGAAGCGCACGGTCATGGAGCTCGAGGTCGAGGATGTCGGCCCGGCGCTCCGGTACGCGACAGCCAAGGTCAATCGCGTTCAGCGTCAGGGCGGCGGCTACGGCGAGGGGGGTTCCGGCGCAAGCGGCGGGTCCTTCAGCAGTGCCCCGACCGACGACCCGTGGGCAAGCGGCGCCTCAGGCGGCGCACCGGCGTACGACGAGCCACCCTTCTAGTCATCAGACCCTTCATAACAGGAGATTCGACGAACCATGGCACGAGACAGAGACAGAGACAGCAAGCGCACCCCGATGCGGGGCAAGGACGACAAGATCCCGAAGAAGAAGGCCTGCCCGTTCTGCCGGGCTGAGTCGAAGGGCAAGGGTGTCCAGATCATCGATTACAAGGACATCCCCCTGCTCCGCAAGTACATCTCCGATCGCGGGAAGATCCGCGCCCGGCGAGTCACCGGCAACTGCACGCAGCACCAGCGCGATGTGGCGATGGCCGTCAAGAATGCCCGCGAAGTGGCATTGCTCCCCTACTCATCGACCGCCCGGTAACTCGGCGATACACAGGAAAGGGGAACAACCATGAAGCTCATCTTGACCCAGGACGTCAGCGGTCTTGGCGCCCCCGGCGACATCGTCACCGTGAAGGACGGCTACGCACGCAATTACCTGGTGCCTCGCGGTTTCGCCATTGGCTGGACCAAGGGCGGCGAGAAGCAGGTCATCCAGATCAAGCGGGCGCGCAAGGTCCGCGAGGTCCGCGATATGGCGCACGCAAATGAGATCAAGCAGGCAATCGAGGCACTTGTCGTGCAACTGCCTGTCAAGGCCGGTGAGACCGGGCGCCTGTTCGGTTCGGTGACGACCGCTGATATCGCCAGTGCTGTGAAGAGCGCCGGCGGACCAGCCCTCGAAAAGCGCAGCATCGCGCTCGCCAAGCCGATCAAGACCCTTGGCAAGCACACGGCGAAGGTTGCCGTGCATGAGGGTGTCTCCGCAGTGATCACCCTTGAGGTCGTCGCTCAGTAGCACTGAATTTCAACGCGCAACGCAGGGAGCAAGGCCTTTAGGCTTTGCTCCCTGCTTGTCTGTTCGACGCCGTAAGCTCCGAGGACCGAGGAATTGGGGGACGTCATGTCTTTTCCGGACGCAGTGCGAACGTGCTTGTCGAAGTACGCGACCTTCGAGGGCCGAGCCAGGCGCTCTGAGTTCTGGTGGTGGATCGTCTTTCAGATGATCGTCGTGGCCATTCCATTCCTCCTCGGCGCAATGATGCTCGCGCTCGCGGCACCCTCTGGCGGTCAGGACCCGAATACGGCGATGGTCGCCCTCGCCACCATCCTCTACGTGATCGGTGGAATCCTCTCGCTCGCCCTCATCGTGCCGACGTATGCAGTCGGCTGCCGTCGATTGCATGATCGCGGCCAGTCTGGGTGGCTGCAATTGCTCGTGCTCGTCCCGTGCGGCAACATCGCGCTCATCGTCCTGTGGGCCTTGGAGGGCTCGACAGTCGATAACGCCTACGGACCGGTGCCCGCGTAGCGCAACGTGACGACGTCGTTCGTTGCGAGGACAAGCCCCGCAACGACCAATCTGCAGTAATGGTGGAATTGCGTGCCCTTTGACGCAACAATGAGGGTGCTAGTCGGGCGACAGTCGCCCAGACCTGAATCACGTGGGAGTGAGCATGGGCTTCGGTGACGCAATCTCGTCGGGTTTTGGCGGCATGACCAACTTCTCCGGGCGCGCAAGGCGGTCGGAGTTCTGGTACTGGATTCTCTTCATCTACATCCTGCAGGTGGTGTTGTACCTCCTGGGCGGCCTGCTCGGACGAAACGACAACGCCTTCGATTCCTTCATCTTCGCCATCATCGCTCTTGTGCTGTGGCTTGCGACCCTTGCAGTGGGGTGCCGCCGTTTGCATGACACGGGCAAGTCGGGCTGGCTCCAGTTGCTGCTCTTGGTGCCCTGCATCGGTGCGATCATCATGATCATCTTCTGGGCCCAGCCGTCTCAGCCGGGTGACAACGCCTACGGTCCTGCCGTCTAGTCGACTCAGGTTCGACTGTCAGCGCCGCTCGGACATGAGTTCGGGCAGCGCTGCGACAAGGCCGTCGACTGCGCTCTCGATCATCCGGAGAACAGTGACGAAGTCCTCATCGGTTCCGTGGTACGGGTCAGGAACGTCGAGGCGCTGATCGGGTTCTGGGATGTGTGAGAGTGCTGGGTCGAATGCACGAAGCATCCGTAATTGGGTGTGGGAGGCAGTAGCCGGGATCAAGCGCTCGAGGTCTGCAAAATTCGCGCAATCCATGGCGATGGCGAGATCGATTCCGGCGAACCAGTCCTCGTTGATCTGCCTGGCGACATGGTCGTGCTCATAGCCATTCGCGTCCATGACATTGACGCTCCGCGGATTGGCGCCCTGACCGACGTGCCAGTCGCCGGTGCCTGCTGAGTCAACGAGTACCCGCTCCGCCAGGCCGGCTGCGTCGAGTCGACTGCGCAGGACAGCCTCACCGATCGGGGATCGGCAGATGTTGCCGAGGCAGACCTCGGTGACCTGATACGGGCGTGAAGAATCGTTGGACATACGAGAACCCTAATGAGAAACCC
>CALPZT020000179.1 GCA_943328365.2 Bifidobacterium breve
AGGTTGATTACACCGCCGTGGATCGCTCGCGGAAGTCGCTCACCGGAGCATGGAAGGCGCGCTACGGAACATCCCTCACCTATCTGCCGTACGTCCTGCGATCGGTGAGTCTCGCGCTTGTTGACTACCCGCACCTCAATGCCGAGTACCTAGACGACGGCCTGCTTGTCTCCGAGGCCGTGCATCTGGGAGTGGCGGTCGATCTCGGCGCCGGTGGCCTCATCGTTCCGGTGATCCGCGATGCCCAGTCGCTGAGCGTCGCCTCAACCGCATTGGCACTGCAGGCCCTTGCGGGATCGGCGCGAAGTGGCACGCTGACGGCCGACAGCCTGGCGGGCTCGACCTTCGCCGTCACGAACAACGGGAGCTACGGAAGCGTCCTCACGATGCCGATCATCAATCAGCCCCACGTCGGCATCCTGTCCTTCGACGCGGTGACCCCGCAGCCGAGCGTCGTGACCCTCGACGACGGCTCGCTCGGAATCGCCGTCCGGATGAAGGGGGCGCTCGCCCTGTCGTGGGATCACCGGGCCATTGATGGCGCCTATGCGGCCAAGTTCCTCACGCACGTCAAGGCCCTGCTCGAAACGACGTCCTGGGACGTCGCGCTTCCCTCCTGAATCGACGAAAGGCGCGCCCGGTGGATCTCGGAAACGGCTACGGCCATCTCACCTATTCGACCCTGGTCCACGCGGGCGATACCTGGCCGGAGATGCGCGCGAGCCTCGAGGAGTTCCTGCCGGAGGTCAAGCGTCGGTTCAGCCCCGATGCTCCGATGGGAGTGTCGCTGCGCATTTCGAACGCCTCTGCCGAGGTGCTCGTCAATGATCCCGCCGAGCGAGCCTGGGTCAAGCGGTTCCTCAAGGAGAACGAGCTGTACGTCTACACCGTGAATGCCTTTCCCTTCGGGCCGTTCAAGGGTGAGCTCGTCAAGGAACGGGTCTACGAGCCTGACTGGACCACGGAGGACCGCACCCGCTACACGATGAACGTGGCACGGATTCTCGCGGAGATCACAGGTCCCGAAGTGGAGCCGACGATCCAGAGCGCTCCACTCGCATTCCGGCCGAAGGTCGTGGACGAGGCATACGTCGACGAGTTCACCGAAAACCTGTTGCGAGTCGTGGCGTTTCTCATGGATCTCGAGACGAGCACGGGCCGCCGGGTCAAGCTGGCGCTGGAGCCCGAGCCGTTCTGCTTCCTCGAGACGATCGCCGAGACGGTCGAGTACTTCAACGCCCACGTCTATACGGCCGCGGCGTATCGCAGGGTTGCGGCGCTCACTGGGCAGCCGCTGTCGGAGGTCTTCGGCGGGGTGCGACGTCACCTTGGAGTCGTGTTCGACATCTGCCATCAGTCGGTGGCGTTCGAGAACATCACCGACGACCTGAACCTGCTCACCGAGGCCGGGATCCCGGTCTTCAAGCTGCAGGAGGCCGCTGCACTCATGGTCCCTGAGGTGACCCCTGAGATCGTCACCGAGCTCCGGCGCTACACCGGCACCATCTACCTGAGCCAGACGACTGAGCGGCGCGACGGCGTCCTCACCCGGTTCCTGAACCTCGAGGACGCAATCGCTGCGTGGGAGGCCGACCCGGGCCCACGCGAGTGGCGCACCCACTTTCATGTGCCGGTGTTCCTCGCCGATCTCGGGCCCTTCAAGACCACGCGGTCAGGCATCGACGCGGCACTCGCCGTGCATGCGGCCACGCCCTTGTCGACCCATCTCGAGATCGAGACCTATACGTGGGACGTCCTCCCCGATCACCTGAAAACAGGTGACATCACCGAGTACGTGGTGCGCGAGCTCGAGTACGTGCGCGATGAGCTCGGACGTCAGATCGCTGCCCTGCCGCCTGAATAGCAGCGTCCCGCGTTCCTGAGGTATCTTGACGTCGAGATATTTCCCGTCCACCCTTTCGGAAGGCATTGGTCTGCCATGGCTCGTCACGGCAAGGTTTCAGTGGTTGGTGCAGGTTTCTACGGCTCGACGACGGCGCTACGCCTCGCCGAGTACGACATCTTCGAGACGGTCGTCCTCACCGACGTCGTCGAGGGCAAGCCGGAGGGTCTGGCCCTTGACCTGAATCAGTCGCGCTGGATCGAGGGGTTCGAGACGAAGGTCGTCGGCCAGACAACCGGCCCGAATGGCGAGGGCTACGAGGTCATCGCGGGCTCCGAGATCGTCATCATCACCGCGGGCCTGCCCCGCAAGCCCGGCATGAGCCGCATGGACCTCATCGAGACGAACGCGAAGATCATGCGCTCGGTCGCCGAGAACATCGCGAAGCACGCACCCGAGGCGATCGTCATCAACGTCGCGAACCCCCTCGACGAGATGACCGCGCTCGCGCAGCTCGTCACGGGATTCCCGTACCAGCGGGTCATCGGCCAGGCGGGCATGCTCGACACGGCGCGATTCACGAACTTCGTCGCTGAGGATCTCGGCGTGCCGGTTGCCTCGGTCAAGACCCTCACCCTCGGCTCGCACGGCGACACCATGGTGCCGGTTGCGTCGGCCTGCTCGGTTGACGGCACGCCGCTCGCCGACCTCATGCCTGCTGATCGCATCGAGGAGCTCGTCGTTCGCACGCGCAACGGCGGTGCCGAGGTCGTGGCGCTGCTCAAGACCGGTTCCGCCTACTACGCACCCTCGGCTGCTGCTGCTCGCATGGCGAAGGCGATCCACGAGGATTCCGGCGATGTCATGCCGGTCTGCGCCTGGGTCGATGGCGAGTACGGGCTCTCGGGCGCCTACCTCGGCGTCGAGGCCGAGCTCGGCCGCGAGGGCATCCGCAAGGTCGTCGAGACTCCGCTCACGGACGCCGAGAAGGCCCTGCTCGTCGAGGCCTACGAGGCCGTCAAGGCCAAGCAGGCCGACGTAGCCGGCCTCTAGCCCCACCCCCGTTTGTCCCACGTCATGGGGCAAGCAGCTGAATCCACCCGGATTCGTCCAGAATTTCCCCGTTTGCCCCACTTCATGGAGCAAGCGGGTAGGCGACGCACAGGAGAGAGAAGCGCATGACCAAGATCAAGGTGGCGAACCCGGTCGTCGAGCTTGACGGTGACGAGATGACCCGCATCATCTGGCAGTTCATCAAGGATGAGCTCATCGTCAAGTACCTCGACATCGACCTCAAGTACTACGACCTCGGCATCGAGCACCGCGATGCCACCGACGATCAGGTGACGATCGACTCGGCCCTCGCGATCCAGAAGTACGGCGTCGGGGTTAAGTGCGCGACCATCACCCCTGACGAGGCCCGGGTCGACGAGTTCGGCCTGAAGAAGATGTGGAAGTCGCCCAACGGCACCATCCGAAACATCCTCGGCGGCGTCATCTTCCGCGAGCCGATCATCATCTCGAACATCCCGCGGCTGGTTCCGGGCTGGACCAAGCCGATCATTGTCGGCCGCCACGCATTCGGCGATCAGTACAAGGCGACCGACTTCAAGGTTCCGTCAGCCGGCACGCTCACGATGACCTTCACGCCGGCCGACGGCTCGGAGCCGATGGAGTTCAACATCTTCGACTTCCCGGGCGCCGGGGTCGCGATGGGCATGTACAACCTCGACGACTCGATTCGCGACTTCGCCCGCGCCTCCATGCGCTATGGCCTCGCCCGCGATTACCCCGTCTACCTCTCGACGAAGAACACCATCCTCAAGGCATACGACGGCCAGTTCAAGGACATCTTCGCTGAGGTCTACGAGACCGAGTTCCGCAAGGAGTTCGAGGCGGCGGGCATCACCTATGAGCACCGGCTTATCGACGACATGGTCGCTGCGGCCATGAAGTGGGAGGGCGGCTACGTCTGGGCGTGCAAGAACTACGACGGCGACGTGCAGTCCGACACGGTCGCGCAGGGCTTCGGCTCGCTCGGCCTCATGACATCGGTGCTCATGACGCCGGACGGCAAGACAGTGGAGGCCGAGGCTGCGCATGGCACGGTCACCCGTCACTTCCGCCAGCACCAGCAGGGCAAGCCGACCTCGACGAACCCGATCGCGTCGATCTTCGCGTGGACCCAGGGCCTGGCCCATCGCGGCAAGATGGACGGCACTCCGGAGGTCACCGCCTTCGCCGAGACCCTCGAGCGCGTGTGCATCGAGACCGTCGAGGAGGGCAAGATGACGAAGGACCTCGCGATGCTCATCGGCCCGGAGCAGCCGTGGCAGACGACCCAGGACTTCCTGGCGTCGATTGACGAGAACCTGCAGCGGGCTATGTCGAAGTAGGAAAGGGCTATGTCCAAGTAGGAAAGGGCTATGTCCAAGTAGGAGGGCACCAGCACGAAACGGATTCGGGTGAAGCGACGGTGACGAGGAGTCACCGTCGCTTCCTCGTCTCGCAGCCCCCCGACCGAGACGAGGAAGCAGTGGCCACCGAAGTAGCCCGGTGTGCCTCCCCGAAGAGAAACATGCCATTGGGACAAGAGTTTCGCGTGGGAATGGCATCATCAAGTGGCCAGAGTGCGGCCATGGCCACGATGATCCAAGATGCAGTTCTACTCTTTGACACGACCCTCTGAATCGGATTCGGAAGTCGAGGGGATGAGGCCGGCGAGCATCGCCCGTTGGACAGCCTCTGCACGGGTCTTGGCGCCGAGCCGCTCGAGCAGCGTCTGCACATCGGCCTTCACCGTTGAGAGCGAGAACCCGAGGGTCTTCGCGATCCGCGCGTTGCTCTGGCCCTGTGCAAGCAGGGCCAGCACCTCGATCTGCCGGCCCTTGAGTCCCTGGGGGCGCTTTCGAGCAATCGTGCTCTGCGCCTGCGCGAGCCGCAGC
>CALPZT020000180.1 GCA_943328365.2 Bifidobacterium breve
CGCGGATACGACGACCACGCGATCACCGTGCCCGACCCCAGCCGCGTGCAATCCACCCGCTGCGCCTGCGGCATATGCCGGGAGATCGGCGTAGGTGATCGCCGTGACGCCATCCGTGAGAGCGACCGAATCCCCGAACGCCGCGGCGGCAGCGATGAGCAGGCGGTTCACGGTTCGATCAGCTCCGCGCAGGTCGACCTTGGCATCTCGGATGTCATCCCACGACGGTGCTGCCTGCTGACCGTTCACCACCGAGCAACCTCCATCGCATCATCGTGAGCGCTGACTTCCAAGGGGATGTCTAGTGCACCTGCGCGCCGAGTTCCATGACGATGGATCGCTGAGCAAGACGATCCATCGCGAATGCAACGCAGTCGTGATCCAATGAAGGCTCCCGCTGAGGATCGACCATGGTAGGAAATGGGCATCATGTTGACAAGTGGGCACGAGTTGGAACCTGACGAGGGATCGGCTGATGCGTCGAACAGCGTCATCGGCAAGGTGCGCCTCATCATCGACGCATTCGGCCCTGACGATGACTCGCTTTCCCTGTCAGAACTCTCGCGTCGCACGGGGATCTCCAAGGCATCAGTCCACCGGCTCGCGCGCGAGTTGCTCGACTGGGGAGTCCTTGAGCGCAATGAGTTCGAGTACCAGCTCGGCATTCACCTGTACGAGATCGGCTCCCGGGTGCCGAGGATTCGCGTCCTTCGAGACAACGTCAGGCCATTCATGGCCGACCTCCATTCGGCAACCCACGAGACGGTCCACCTAGCGGTGCTCGCGGGCCTCGAGGTCCTGTTTGTCGAGCGAGCGAACGGCTATCGGCAATCGCCGAGGCAGTCACGATTCGCGGGGCGCACTCACCTGCACTGCTCAGCGACCGGCACGGTCCTTATGGCGTTCGGTTCGGACGAACTCCTTGATCAGGTGGCCCACCGAGCGATGCCCCGCATGACCCGATTCACCATCACCTCGCCGCGGACCCTGGCCGGGCAGGTCGAGCAGGTTCGACAGGATGGATTCGCGATCGAGCGTGAGGAGACCGCGCTCGGCTACATGAGCATCGCTGTTCCGCTTTTCACCGGGGAGGCAACGGCGGTCGGGGCCCTATCGATCACGGCGCCGACGTACCGAGCCGACGCGAACCGCTACCTGAAGGCACTGCAGACCGCTCGTCAGCAGATGACAGCCGTGGGCGCCCTCATCTGAGCCTGTCGATCACGGGCGCTGGCGAACGACGAGCGGCAGCACGGCGGTCGCCCCCGCCTCGCGCAGCAGCGCTCCGCCGACCGTCAACGTCCATCCCGTGCGATACGTGTCATCGACGAGAAGGATCGGCCCATGCGGAACGATCGCGTCGGTGCGCAGCCGAAGTCGCGACTCGACGGTGCGTGCCCTTGCTGCTGGTGACAGGCCGGGGTCGGCCCTTGAGCCGCTGATCTCGAAGGGCTCGATGACGGAAAGCTGGCCGATCGCAGCAAGGCCCTGCGCGAGTGAAGCGTTGAATCGGGGTCTCCGAGTCGATGGCACGGCCGCGACGGATATCGGCCGACCCGGCCACGTCGATCGCCAGCGGGCGAGAACGCTGGTGAGGCCCTGAAGGACCCAGTCGGGGGCATCGAGATCGCCGCCACTCTCCGCGAGCAGGTGGCCAACCTCCGGCCAGGCGGGGTCGTCGGCAAAGGCGAGTGCGCGACCTTCGGCGATCGCGAGCCCAGCGCTGATCCGGCCGCTGCGCGAGGTTAGCCCCGATGGCCAGAGCTTGCGCGGTGCGATGACCGTGTCGAGCCCGCGCAGGAAGGCGGATGCGGCCTCGACAGACTCGCGGCTCGGCGCCAGGGGCAGTGATGCGGGCAGGGTGCCGATGCAGACGGAGCAGCGCCCGCAGGATGCACCCGCCTCGACGAGATCGTCGAGGGCTCGCCGAAGAAGGGTCTCGAGACAGGTTGAGGCGGACGCATAGGCACGCATGAGATCAGCCTCGGATCGGCGCGCCGCGATGAGCGCCGCGTACTTGTCGTCGTCATAGCGCCAGGGAACCCCGCTCACCGACCACCCCTCGGTCGAGCGCGTGACGGCCCCGTCGACGGCGAGCACCTTCACGAGAAGCTCGACCCTCGATCGGCGTACCCCGGTCGCGGTCTCGATGCCGATGACACTCATCGGGGCTCGTGCGGATTGGAGGACTCCAAGGACCGCATTGGCTTCACCTGGGTCGGGGACGGACGAGGTCGCGAACCACTCCCACAGCCGTTCATCGCCTGCCCCCGGGAGCAGGGTGACGACCGCCTCGTCCAGGGCTCGTCCGGCCCGGCCCACCTGCTGGTAGTAGTCAACCGGCGAACCCGGAGACCCGACGTGCAGGCAGAACGCGAGATCCGGCTTGTCGTACCCCATGCCGAGGGCGCTCGTCGCGACGACAGCCTTCAACTGATTGCGCCGCAGCGCATCCTCGACCCGGCCGCACTCCGCGGGATCGAGCTGCCCTGAGTACTCCGCGACTGCAAAGCCGCGTGATGCGAGGAACCCCGAGAGCCTCGTCGCCTCTGCAACGGTAAGCACGTAGACGATCCCCGAGCCTTCGAGCTGCCCAAGCGCATCTGCGACCCATGCGTAACGTTCGATGGGCGAGAGCCCCGGGAGCACGGAGAGCCGCAGCGAGGTGCGGGCGAGTTCGCCGCGCTGGACGAACGTGCCCTCGCCGAGTTGATCCGCGATGTCTGCGGTGACCCGTGCGTTGGCGGTGGCGGTCGTGGCAAGGACGGGCAATGCCGGGTTCGCGAGCAGGAGAGCGGCGATCCGCTGGTAATCGGGGCGAAAGTCGTGCCCCCACGATGAGATGCAGTGCGCCTCGTCGATGACGAGCAGACCGAGGCTCCCCAGAAGTGGGTCGAGGACTTCTTCGACGAAGCGGGGGCTCGCGAGCCGTTCGGGGCTGACGAGCACGACATCGACAGTGCCTGCAGCGAGATCACGCTCGAGCGCCGACCAATCATCGACGTTCGAGGAGTTGAGGGTGACCGCCCGCAGCCCCGCGCGCGAGGCAGCGGCAACCTGATCGCGCATGAGCGCAAGAAGGGGCGAGACGACAAGGACCGGACCGGCGCCGGCATCGCGGACAGCCCGCGCCGCGATCCAGTAGACAGCCGACTTGCCCCAGCCGGTCGCCTGGACGACGAGGGCGCGACGCCGCTCGCACACGAGCACGCGTACCGCGTCAAGTTGATCCGGGCGAACCACCGCGCCCGGGCCAGCAAGGGCTGCGATGACCTGCTCGGCGGCCCGCTCGAGACCGGCCTCGTCGATGGTCGCGACCCGACCCCCCGCGAGGGGGGCCGAGCCGGTCGGGCTAGCCGACAGGTGCGAGGCTCTTGGCGATCTGGACCAATTGCTGGGCGCTCAGGTTCTTCTTGCCAAAGGTCTCGATCCAGACCTGCGTCGGACGAAGGCCCGCCTTCGCCGGCTGGGTCATCTGGAGGTTGCCGCCGTACTTCTGGACATCGGAGGCCTTGCAGGCCTTGCCGTTCGAGGGATCGCAGTAGGCCTCGACGGTCACCTTGGCACCGTTGATCGTCGTGGTGAGGACGGTCGCTCCATTGCCGATGTCGTAGCACATCGGATTGCCCTCGGTCAGGGTGAACTGGCGCCCGGAGTGCTTGCCGTAGACGGCGGTGAGGGTCTGCTCGGTGCCGGCCGGGCACTGGGTGTCTCCACCGAAGTGCTGCAGGCCAAGGCCAGCGACGAAACTCGGCTGATAGACCGTGTAGGTCACGCCGACCTGAATGTCCTGATAGGGGTTGCCGCTGCCCATGGCCGAAGCCGGCGCAGCGCCAGCAGCC
Organism: Bifidobacterium breve; assembly: GCA_943328365.2. Lineage (GTDB taxonomy): Bacteria > Actinomycetota > Actinomycetes > S36-B12 > S36-B12 > WLND01. The sequence continues at coordinate 3,843 of CALPZT020000180.1, forward strand.
AGCATTGTCAATGCCGCGACAGTCGCCGCAAGAACCGTCCAGCGCTTCATCTAGTGCTCCCTTGATCGCCTCGATGCTCCTGCTCAGCAGACATGCGAGCAGAAAGTGCTGCGGCCTGAGTGCGCCGCTCCATGCCCAATTTAGCAAGGAGGCTCGACACATAGTTCTTCACCGTCTTCTCGGCGAGGTGCATGGCCTCGCCGATCTGGCGGTTCGTCATGCCCTCGCCGATGTGATCGAGGATGCGTCGCTCCTGATCGGACAGGCCATCGAGTCGTCCGTCATGCTCCTCCCCCTTGCGAAGTCGGTCGAGTACGCGCTGGGTAGCGATCGGATCGAGGAGCGACTTACCGGCGGCGACCTGTCGGATGGCTTCGATGAGGTCATTGCCTCTGATGTCCTTCAGGACGTAGCCGGACGCGCCCGCCATGATGGCGTCGAACAGCGCCTCATCGTCCGCATATGACGTGAGCATGAGGCAGCGGACCTCAGGCATGAATGAGCGAATGTCTCGGCAGACCTCGACCCCCGAACCGTCGGGGAGTCGAACGTCGAGGACGGCGACGTGGGGCCGCGACGCCGGGATGCGGTGCATGGCCTCCTCCTTCGACCCGGCCTCGCCCACGACGGTCATATCGCGCTCGAGCCCGAGGAGGTCGGCGAGACCACGCCGGACGAGCTCGTGATCGTCCATGAGGAATACCCGGATTTCGTCGGCTTCTTGAGACATGAATGCATTGTGCCGGGCCGAGGGGCCGGATGCCTGCGCTCGCGGGGCATGGCGTGGAAGTACGCTCGGCACAGCACCAGGGGAAGTTGCGCATGGAGGTCGTTCACGTTGGATGAGTCGGGGATCGATGCGGTCGGAGTTCAACTCCTGACGCCGCAGGGCGCTCGCATTGATCACCCTGATTTCACCATCACGCTCACTGA
>CALPZT020000181.1 GCA_943328365.2 Bifidobacterium breve
CGCTCGACGCACCTTTCGGATGTCATCGAACGGAACACCTCGCTCACGACACTGCAGCGCAACGTGTTCTTCTCCACGGGTGGCAGTGGCTCGTAGTCGGAAAAGCATTCGGCACGGCCCTTGAACGAACATGTTCAGGGGCCGTGCCGGCGGGGGTGACTGCCGTGCAGGCGGAACGTGAGACAGTTTCGTCTGCTGGACAACGCCGGACTCATCGCTCAACGTCATGAAGGATTCATTTGTGTTTCACACCGACAGGGCGCGACTCCTACTCCTGAGCATCGGGTTCGCTGCGAGCGCATTCGCTGCTGCGGTCATGAGCGTCGCCTACAGCTACCTCACGTTTCAGCTCTCCGGTAAGGCCAGCATCGCTGTTGTCGCGAGCGCCTTCCTCGTGCTTCCACTCGCCATTCTCGTGAAGGCGTCAGGGGCTGTGCTGCGGCATCGATCGCCGAAAGTGGTGCTCGTGACGACGAACATCATCACCATCGCCTCGTACCTTGCGGGGACGATAGCGATCATGTCCGGGTTCATCTCGGTACCATTCCTGCTCCTCATGGCCCTCATCGCAGGCGTCGGACAGGCGTTCATTTATCCCGCGTGGATGGTTCTCCTCACCCAGACTGCCCCGCGTGATCGAATGGAGGAGGTGAATGCGGGCCTCAGCGCCTGGTGGGCGGCCGGAGCGGTCGTCGGAGTGCTCGCGGGCGGACTCATCCAAGGGCATCTCGGTCCCGCCTGGCTGTTCATCGTCTCGTCCGTCGCCCTGATCCCGATGGTGCTGGCGGTGATGATCGTGCGCCCCACCCCGCCCACCGACAGCCAAACACCTCAGGATGAGCCCGCCAAGGGCCGAGCACCGACGATTCGGCAGACCCTTAGCTACGTTCGGCGGACACCTGTCCTGTGGTCGGGCCTCGTTCTCCTCGTCGTGAACGAGCTCGTCGGATACTCACTCCTGAGCATCATGCCGGCCCTCGCCAACGAGGTCGATCCAACCCCGGAGACCTATGCGTTGCTCATGGCATCGTTCTACCTGGGCCTGTTCTTCGTCGACATCTGGATGCACCGGGTCCATCGCCACCGCTCGCTACGATCCCTCATCATCATTGCCATCGTGGCGCTCTTCACCTTGCTCGTGCTATCGCCGCTGTTGGGGCAGGTGCCGGATGGACTCTTCAAGCTTGTCATGTTCATGATCATTCTGTCTCCCATCGGGCTCATGGTCGTGGTCATCGAGACCTTCTATGAATCAGCGCAACAGGTGGGAGGCGCCGACGAAGGCCACGTGCCCTACGTGCTCGCCTTGTTCAGTGCAGTAGGAGCGATCATCGGCACGGCTGGCGGATTCGCGCTTGCGGCGGTCATCGACATCAGCAGCGTGTTTATCGCCCTGCTCATCGCCGGGCTCGTATGGGGAGCATCCATCATCTACATTCGCTGGGCTCGACACCTTGACCACGTGGACTCAATCGCAACCGAGTGAACGGGGCGGATCAGACGATCGGGGCGCGAAGCCGCTCTGGGAGTAGGTCGCTGATCATCGATCGCATGAGCGCCTCCGACGCTACGAAATTCTGAGCGTTGATCCCATACTTCAGCAGGACGTACACGCCGACGAGATGGCCGCCGAGGTGAACCTCCTGCGAATCGGCGCCGGTATTGAGGATGCCGGGGGACGTGGCACTTTGCGGACTTGTGCGACGGGAATCCCCCGTACGTACGGGGCACGACCGAGACGACCTCCCAGCCTTCAGCCCGTACCGGTCGATCTCGTCGAGGAGGCTCGTGAGGCCGCCTGCAGCGCCGAGCACGGCACCTCCGCTGGCCCTCACGTCTTTCCCACGCGCACACATGTATGTCAGGCCTGGCAGTTACGGCCTCGTCGCCGGCCGTGGAGACTGTGGTGTCAGTCACGGCAGAGGCCTCGGGCAGGCGACTCAGCAACGGCACCGTTTCAGGTGCGATCAATGCACGCACAACTCACGCGGACGCGAGGACCGCCGCGAAGTCGAGGCTCGTCGTGGCCAGGGCCGGAAACACAATGACCCTCGAAGTTCGCGCCCTACCTGCGGGCACTGAAATCCGGCCCCGGGTCAGGATCGGTCAGGACTGGCAGCCACTCCCCGCCGTCGAGGTGGGCACAGATGGCTCACTGGTCCTGCCGGCCTTGACATTCAGCAGGGCTGGTACGTGAAGATCAACGTGCGGCCTTGAACGTCACCGAGCATCACGGTGTCATGTTGTTCGCGCGGCCTGGGTCAGGTTCCGCTCATGCAGTTCTTTCATCTCCGGGTCATCAAGTCGAGGATCGTCAATTTCGTGACCGGTGAGAATGCCATCGAGGTAGCGAAGGTCTGCCGCAAACCGTGACGAAGGATCGTCAGTCGGCGTGCCATGGCCCGGCACAAGTACCGCAGATCGGTGAACCACATCCGCAAGACGGTCAAGGCCAACGAGGTACGGGACGAGATCAGCGTCGTCCTCGTCCGGGTAGGGAACCTCGACGTCGCTGAGCATGTCGCCGACGATCACCACACCCGCATCAGGGAGCTCGAGCGCAAGGTGACCGCGGGCGTGCGCGTCATGCTCATGCAGGAGTATTTCCCTTCCTTGCCAGGGAATGCAGTACCCACCCGGCAATCGGGTGGCAGCGGGATAGGGAGTGCCTGGCACCTCGCTCGATTCACGCGGCGCATGTGGCACTGATTCGACCCGGCCCACAAGTTCGAGGAGCTCATCGGGCAGGTCGCCGACAAGCGGCCGCAGGAGTCCCACACGATTCGCCTGCCACGAAAAGGCCGTCCATGGAGTGGCCCACCTGGGGACGTTCGGCAGCGACGGATGCCACATGACATGGTCGTAGTGAAGGTGGGTCGCGATCCCGGCAACGCAGGTTGCACCAATGGCTCGAAGGACCTCGGCGACGTCAGCCAACTCGTCAGGATCCCACGACGGATCGATGACGATGGCCTCGTTTCCTGCCACCACAATGGTCGTGTTCGTGGCATACCTGCGGGAGGTCATGACGAGCACTCCCTCGGCGACCTCAATCACTGCGCGTGTCATGAGGCGCTGTCCCCCGGTCGCGTGCTCGCCGCGGCGGGGATGGCACAGCCCAAGATTGCCATGATCCAGCGCCGGCGCGACCAGTTGGCAATCGCCTCCCATTCGCGTCGCATACTCACAAACGGTACCCCCTTGGGTATCCAAGGGCACTGCGCGCCAGCGATTTCCACGCGGCCACCCACCCGTCCGCGCGACTGTGGCGGCACGGACGCCACCGACTAGATCGGGCTGGGGCCCGATAAGGAGAGGACCGGGGGGATGGACAGTCACGCGAGCGACCTCCTCGCCGGCGATCTCGACCTGCTCTACGTCGCCCCCGAGCGACTCATGATCCCCGACTTCCTCGACACCCTCGAGCGCGTCGCCGCCGGGCCCGGGCTTGCACTGTTCGCGATCGACGAGGCCCACTGCGTCTCGCAGTGGGGCCACGACTTCAGGCCCGAGTACCTGCGGCTGGCCGAGCTGCGTGGCCGCTTTCCGCTCACCCCGCGCATTGCGCTCACCGCGACCGCCGACGCCGTCACCCGCCGCGAGATCCACGACCGGCTCGGGCTCGAGAGCGCCGTGGAGTTCGTCTCGAGCTTCGACCGTCCGAATATTCGCTACACCGTCGAGATCAAGGACGACCCCAAGAAGCAGCTCCTCGCATTCCTTCGCGGTGGAGAAGGCTCGGCTACGGGCACTCGCCGCTCAGATCAGATGACGAATCAAATGCCTAGGCTTGACATTCCGATCGTATTCTGAATACTGGGAAACATGAGCACTGCGGTCATCCACCAAAGCGTCCAGTCCTCTGAACTCTCGCGAAACTCCGCTGCAGTATTCGCCGCAGCGGAGAAGGGGCCCATCGATATCACCCGTCGAGACGGTGAGGACTTCGTGCTCTCGCTCGCCAGTGAGGTGGCAAGGGAGCGACGGGCAGTTGAGATCGCAGCGAGCCTCCTCGGGGCTTTCCTGTCAACCGACGATCTTCCGTTGGCTGAGCGTTTGCGGCAGCCCTTTCCTTGGATCGAGTTCCTGTCCCCGGATTCGCGAGACCGATTCGCGGAAGAACTCGTGTCGGTAACCCGAGCATGCGCCTCGTTCGGCCAGTTCACGCGCCTGCTGATCGTGTTCGAAGCATGGCGATCGTCCGCACAGGCGATCGCGAGCGGTTACATGCCCGACGAAGAACTTCATTGGATTGAGGATCCAGTGGCGGTCTTGGACCCTCGACAGCAGTGAGCAGGCGTGCGGATCGCGGGAACCGTCCGCTGAAAAGGGCGGAGGTCGAGATTCGGTTCGCGACCCGGGAGGCAGAAAAGGGTTGGACGGACCTGCTTGCGACTACCCGGAGCGCGGTCGTTGACGCATGGGACTACCTGACCGCCACACCGCTGCTTCAGACAGACCATCATCACCCGGAATAGCACTGGCTCGGTGCCCACTCAAGGCTGCCCCTACTTCGGCTCTTGCGATCCCGCCAAAGAGGGCAACGCACACGACCCTTCGTTGCGAAGCCTGATTCGAAGGGCGACCGCCATCAGCACGATCGAGCCGATCGCGATGACTGGCTGGACGGGCGCGAACCATGTCACGGCGCCGGTCGCCCCGAGTGCGAGGAGCACGAGCTTGTTGCACACCGGGCATCCGACAGCGAAGAACGCCGCGAGCGTGCCCACCATCCCGAGCTTCGATGCGCGGTCGAGTTCGGCATCCGC
>CALPZT020000182.1 GCA_943328365.2 Bifidobacterium breve
ACCGAGATCGCCATGCAGCGCTCGCCGGCGGAGCCGAAGCCCGCGTTGATCGCCTGGTCGGCCGCGAGGTCGAGGTCGGCGTCGGGCAGGACGAGCATGTGGTTCTTCGCGCCGCCGAGTGCCTGGACGCGCTTGCCGTTCTTGGTGCCGGTCTCGTAGATGTACTGGGCGATCGGCGTTGAGCCGACGAAGGAGATGCTTTTGACATCGCGGTTCTCGAGCAGGCCGTCGACGGCCTCCTTGTCGCCGTGCACGACGTTGAACACGCCGTCCGGCAGGCCCGCCTGCTTCCACATCTCGGCGATGAGCATGATCGCGGACGGATCCTTCTCGCTCGGCTTCACGACGACCGTGTTGCCCGCGGCGATCGCAATCGGGAAGAACCACATCGGCACCATGGCCGGGAAATTGAACGGCGAGATGATGCCGACGACGCCGAGGGGCTGGCGGATCGAGTAGACGTCGACCCCGCTCGACACGCCCTCGGAGAATCCACCCTTCATGAGGTGCGGGATGCCGCACGCGAACTCGACGACCTCCTGGCCGCGGGTGACCTCGCCGAGCGCATCGCTCAGCACCTTGCCGTGCTCCTCGGTGATGAGCGCAGCAACGGCCTCCTTGTTCGCGTTGAGGATTTCGCGGAACGCGAAGAGCACCTGCGTGCGCTTCGTGAGCGACGCGTCACGCCAGGCAGGGAACGCGGCCTTCGCCGCAGCGACAGCCTCGTCGAGCACTGCGCGGGAGGCGAAGTCAACCTTCTTCGTGACCTGCCCGGTTGCGGGATCGTAGACATCGCCGGTGCGATCGGCGGTGCCGCTCCAGGACTGGCCGTTGATCCAGTGGGTGACGCGTGCGGTCATGTCGCCTGCTTCCGGTATGAGGGTTGTGCAGAGTCTACGGCGGAGTTTGCCAAAAGATCAATATGTCTTTACAAAGCCCGATGAGCAGCCTAGCCTCGGGCAATGCAGCTTGAGCTTTCCATCGATCGCAGCAGTCGCGTGCCCCTCTACTTCCAGCTGGCCCAGCAGCTCGAGGACGCGATCCGCGACGGCCGGCTGCGCCCCGGCGACCGCATCGACACCGAGACCGAGCTCGCCCAGCGACTCTCACTTGGCCGGCCCACGGTTCGGCAGGCCGTCCAGGAGTTGGTGAGCAAGGGCCTGCTCGTGCGGCGTCGCGGCGTGGGCACCCAGGTCGTGGCAGCGCAGTTCAGCCGCCCGATCGAGCTGACGAGCCTCTTTGATGACCTCGCTGCCGCCGACCATCGCCCGACCTCCCAGGTCCTCGGGCTGCGCTCGGTCGATGCCGACGCCGGGGTGGCCCTTGCACTGAGCCTCCCGGCAGGCAGCACCGTCACCTATCTGGAGCGGCTGCGCCTCCAGAGCGACGAGCCCCTCGCCATCATGCGCAACTGGATCCCCGCCGGTGTTGCCGATCTCGACGCGGACTCCCTAGCCTCGAACGGGCTGTACGAACTGTTCCGGCGATCGGGGGTCCACCTGCGCATCGCCGACCAGCGGATCGGAGCACGCGCCGCGACCCGGCCCGAGGCCCGCCTGCTCGGGGTCAAGTTCGGGTCCCCTCTGCTGACGATGGAGCGCACGGCCTTCGACGACGCCGGACGCGCGGTCGAATACGCGCAGCACTGCTACCGGGCAGACTCGTACTTCTTCGACACGACCCTCGTATGCCGCTGATGTCCTTGCCGCCGCGTTCAGGGGCCGATGAATGCCAGCATGGAGTAGCACTTGTGCTACTCTCCGCTCATGGGAACGGTCGGCGTGCGTGACCTGCGCCAGAACGCGAGCGAGATCCTGCGTCAGGTCGAGTCGGGGGAGCCGGCAACCGTAACCGTGGCCGGCCGACCGGTAGCTCAGATCGTGCCCATCAGGGCGGAGCGCTGGACCACCTGGGACCGTATCCACGAGGTATTCCAAAGCCCGACAGATCGCAGTTGGGATGAGGAGCGCCGCCAGTTCGGAGCTTCCGGCCTCGATGATCCGTGGGCGCGTTGATGCTGTCGGTCCTCGACACGAGCATCTTGATCGCCGAATCACCAGCCCGTGTCGACGGCGACATCGCTATCAGCGTCGTGTCGATTGCCGAGCTGCAGTTCGGTGTCCTCGTGGCACCCGACGACGAGCGACGCGCTCACCGGCTTGCGCGCCTGAGTGCCATCCTGCGCAATTTCGAGCCACTGCCCGTGGATTCGGCGGTTGCGGCGAGTTACGGCGAGTTAGCTGCTGCGACGTCTCGGGCCGGGCGCAAGGCGACTGCGCGAAGCCTCGACCTGATGATCGCGGCAACGGCCCACGCGCATGGGGCCCGACTCGTCACCTCAAACGTCGACGACGTCAAGCATCTCGCGAGGCTCATCGAGATCGTCGAGGCCTGAGCAGGCAAGGCGTGGGGCAGGGTCCGCTGACCGGACCCCTTTCCTATCTTCTCGCCGCTGCTCTTTCCTAGCGTGGTGCCCTCGATCCTTCGGATACCCTGACACGCCGGTGCCCGGGTTTGGTGTTCTGCGAGAGGAAGTGCAGTGCGCGACTCTAGGTTCCTGCCGTTGACCGCCGACGAGATCACGTCGGCGGCCGATATCGTCCGCGCCGCAGTGCAGCGTCCAGAGTCCATCCGGTTTGCAGCGCTCTACACCAATGAGCCAGACAAGCGCGCCCTCCGTGAGGGGATAGCGCCGAACCGCGAGGCCCGTGCCCTCCTCGTCGATCGCGCGGACGGGACAAGCTGGGACATGGTCGTGGATCTCGTCGCGATGTCGGTGGTGCGCTCCGAGAAGGTCCTGGCGGGTGCTTCTCCCGTCCTCACCGAGGAGTTCATGACCATTGGTGCCCGGATCAAGGAGGATCCGCGCTACCAGGCGGCGCTCGCGAAGCGCGGGATCACCGACCTCACCTTGGTGCAGATCGACCCTTGGGCCATCTCGAATGTGCCCGAGGTGGATATATCCAATGGCCGACTCTGCAGTTCGGTGTCCTATGTCCGGCACTTCGAGGACGACAACGGCTACGCGCATCCCATCGAGGGCGTCGTGGCCATCGCCGACCTGACGACCGGCGAGGTCGTCGAGGTCTTCGACTACGGCGTGACGCCGATGAACGAGAGCTGCGCGAACTATCTCCCTGAGTTCAACCAGCCCCTTCGAACCGACATAGCGCCGCTCACGATCACCCAGCCTGAAGGCCCGGGGTTCACGGTCAATGGGCACGAGATCACCTGGCAGCGCTGGCGGATGAACGCTTTCCTCCTGCCCATCGAGGGGCTCATCCTTCAGGCCGTGGAGTTCCGCGACGGCGACGAGTGGCGCTCGGTCATGCACCGCGGTGGCTTGAGCGAGATGGTGGTGCCATACGGCGAGGTCGCCCCGAATCACCTCTGGCGCTGCGCCTTCGACGCCGGTGAGTTCGGGCTCGGCAAGTTGGCGAACTCCCTCACGCTCGGCTGCGACTGCCTCGGCGAGATCGTCTACATGGACGCCGTTCTCGCCTCCGAAACCGGTGAGCCGCACGTCATCCACAACGCGATCTGCATCCACGAGGAGGATGACGGCATCCTGTGGAAGCACACGGACTGGGTGACCGACAAGGTCGAAGTCCGCCGTTCGCGCCGCCTCGTCGTCAGCTCGGTGTCGACCGTCGGCAACTACGAGTACGGCTTCTTCTGGTACTTCTACCTCGACGGCACGATCCAGTTCGAGGCGAAGCTCACCGGCATCATGCAGACGAAGTCGATCGAGGCTGATGCTCAGGGCGAGCCCGGCACGCGAATCGGCTCGAACCTCGTCGCCACCATCCACCAGCACCTCTTCTCCTTCCGGCTCGACATGGAGGTCGACGGCTGGCAAAACCGCGTCTACGAGAACGACGTGTATGCGCCGCCGGTAGGCCCCGGGAACGAGCAGGGCAATGCCATCCGGGTGCGCAAGACCCTTGCCGAGACCGAGAACACCATCGAGGGCATGGTCGATCCGCAGGCCGCCCGGAACTGGACGGTGGTGAGCTCAGAACGCACGAATGCGTGGGGCACGCCGACCGGCTACAAGCTGCTGCCTGGCTGGGCGAACTCGGTCCTGTTCGCGCAATCGCCGTCGCACGTGGCCGCGCGCGCTGGATTCGCGAAGCAGAATGTCTGGGTGACGCCGTACGACCCCAGCGAGATGCGAGCGGCCGGCGACTTCCCGAACCAGAATCGCAACGAGCTCGGGCTTCCCGTCTGGGTGCAGGAGGATCGGCCCGTAGCCGACACCGACCTCGTCCTTTGGTACAACCTGGGCGTGACCCACATTCCTCGGGCGGAGGACTGGCCGGTCATGCCGGTTGAGCGGGCCGGCTTCATGCTGGTTCCGGTGAACTTCTTCGATCGAAACCCGACGATGGACGTGCCCCCGAGCGAGCCGGTGGGGTGCCACGCCCCGGGCGAGGCGTCCTGCCACTGACATTTGCCCTGCACGACTGTCGAGAAGTGCCCACCGCGGTCCGCTGAGCGGACTACGGTGCTGGTTCCTGGCATCGAGTCACACCACGATGCGCGAATACGAACTGGGAGGACGCATGTCGGCGAGGCTGGACCCATATCGACCGGATGTGCCTCTCGCGATGCTCATCGGCGGCGACTGGGTGATGTCGGATGAGGCCTTCGAGGCGATTGACCCGAGCACCGGCGAGTCGTGGGCGTCGATCCCGGAGGCTCGGCCAGCTGATGTCGATGCCGCGGTCGAGGCGGCGCGCCGGGCCCTGCCGAGTTGGCGGG
>CALPZT020000183.1 GCA_943328365.2 Bifidobacterium breve
GCAGGCCGAACGCGATGTTCTGCGCAACGGTCATGTGCGGGAACAGGGCGTATGACTGGAAGACCGTGTTCACCCGCCGACGCCAGACGGGCACATCGTCGATGCGCTGCCCCCGCAGGGTGATCTGGCCGGCATCGGGAGACTCGAGCCCGGCGATGCAGCGAAGCAGGGTCGTCTTCCCGCATCCTGACGGCCCGAGCAGCACCATGAATGAGCCGTCGGCGATGTCGAGGCTCACCGAATCGAGCGCCAGCACCTGTCCGCCCTCCGGTGTCTGGAAGGTCTTCGTGACATCCCGAACACTGAGCGCCGGAGCGGAAGCGTCCAAGGGTTCCTCCGAAAGGGTTGACGGGCGGCAGTGCGTCCCTGAGACTAACGACGTTAGGTAGCGAGGGGAAGCCCCTTTACCAAGTCGTAACACGACGAAGGAGACGCAAGCGGTGTCGCCGAGTGCAAGCGGTCGACCGGCAGTGACACGGGAGCTCATCGGTGAGGTCGCCCTCGCGATTCTGGACGAGTCCAGGACCGAGTCGGACCTCACGATGCGGCTGCTCGCGGCGCGGCTCGGCGTTCAGGCGCCCTCGCTCTACGCGCATGTGAGCGGCTTCGATGATGTCATCACCCTCGTCCACAAGCGCATCAATGCATCGATCGATACCTCAGTGCTCGACGGAAGCCGGGACCTCGCTGACCTGCGCGCCATGGCGTGCAGCTACCTCGAGTGCTATCGCTCCCATCGTGTTGCCGCGACCATCATCGTGTCTCGAGCAATAAACGAGGACTGCGCCCTGGCGATCTACGAGCCCATCGCCGCATTCCTTGAGCGCGTCGGCGTGCCGTCATCATCGGTCATGCCGATCATGGCACTCCTTGACTATCTCGTCCTCGGCTCTGCAGTCGAGCCGTTCAGCGCAGGCTTCATTGGCACCGCGAAGTCCTACGATGCCGACTACCCGGCACTCGGACGGGCACTGCGGGGCAGCCCGCGCCGGAGCATCGATGAGTCGGGATTCGAACTGGGAATGACGGCCCTGTGCGCGACCATCGAATCCGTGCGAATCTCGGAGAGTCGCGCCGGGTAATTCCTGCGTGTCCATGAGGACTTCCGACGTTCGTGCAGGCTGTGGCTACGCGATCGGACGGCCGAGATCGTGCGGCAGCCTCGACGCGGCGGCCTCGTCGACGAAGAACAATGTGCGATCACGTCCGAGGGCACCTGCGGCCGGAACCTGCAGGGCTCCGGCCGACGGATCGAGGGCCAGGCGAACAGCCGTCGACTTCTCGGCACCACTCGCGAGGAGCCAGACCTCGCTCGCCGCATTCAGTGCTGCAAAGGTGAGGGTGACCCGGGTCGGCGGCGGCTTGGGCGACCCGTGAACGGCTGCGGTCGGGCGCTCGGTGACGCGCAGCGCGGGATGCTCAGGAAACAGGCTTGCGACATGGCCATCCGGACCGATGCCGAGCAGGACGACGTCGAACCGGGGAGTGCCACCGTGATCCTCGGGCCGAGCGTGCGCGAGCAGATGCTCGGCATAGCGGTCTGCCGCCGCCTCAGCGCTCACCGACCGATCAGGCCCCTCGATCGCGTGTACGCGCGCCGGGTCGATTGTGACGTGATCGAGGAGCGCAGCACGCGCGGAGGTTTCATTGCGATCAGGATCACCGGAGGGCAGATACCGCTCATCTCCCCACCAGAACTCGACCCGCGACCAGTCGACGGCATCGCGCGCCGGCGCGAGCGCCAGTGCGGCGAGCACCGCGGTGCCGATGCCTCCTCCGGTGAGGACGATTCGGGCAACGCCAGCATCCGCCTGCCGCTCGATGATGCGGGTTGCGAGGATCCCTGCAGCTGAGAGGGCCAGGGCTTGCGCGTCAGGATGCCGAAGCACCTCGCGTCGGGTCACGCGAGCTCGGGCAGCGAGGCAAGGGCGCTGGCATAGCAGTCATCTGGATCGAGTCGGCGGAGTTCCTCGCTCAGCAGGGCGGCGAGATCACGTCGTTGGAGCGCGACTGTTGAATCGGGGACGCCGGGACGACTCAGGGTGGCGGTCCGCCCGTCTGGTCGAGTCACGGCGATTGGCCCGGCATCGGTGGTGAGGACGACCGAGGTCAGGCCCGGGCCGGCGTCGAGCTGCACGTCGACCGGGCAGCCGAGTGCCGAACCCAGCCAGGCAGCGAGCAGCGGAACGCTCGGGTTGGAGTCCTCGCCGGTCACGGTGATCGCGGACACCGGGCCAACCTCCTGGTCGAAGACCGAGGCGAGGACGGCACGCCATGGGGTGAGCCGTGCCCAGGCGAGGTCGGTATCGCCCGGAAGGTAGCCGGACCTGCGAATCTGTAGTTCGGCGATCGGATCGGTTGCAGCTGCCGCGTCGGTGATGCGGCGCTGTGCATGGCGCCCGATGAGGTCATCCGAGGGAATGGCTGGCGCGGCACCTGGCCAGAAGGCGACAACCGGGGTGTCGGGAAGCAAGAGGGGAACGGCGACCGAGTTCGCGTGGCCGGCGAGTTCGCCACGCAGTCGAAGCACCGCGACCTCGCCGGGACCCTCGTCGCCGCCGACCATGATCTCGGCGTCGAGGCGCGTTGCCTTGCCCTCGGGACGGGGGATGAGCGTGACGATGCGCATCGGATGCTGGCGCGCGGCTGCAACGCCAGCGGAGGTGGCATCGGACTGGAACTCCTCATCGGAGATCACGAGGAGGGTGAGGACCATCCCGGTTGTCGGGGACCCCATGCGGTGACGTTCCGATGCAATCGCAGCCGAGACCGCGCCGCCGCTTGTGTCCTCGAGCCTGATCATGGTCGCCTCCAGACGCATCCGTCGAGGCTCACCATGTCGTATTGCGAGTGGGGCCCCCACCCGCCGGATACGTACTGATCGGGCTGCCCCTGTTCACTCCACCGATCGAGGACCGGGTCGAGAATGCGCCAGCCGAGCTCGACTTCCTCGTGCCGAGGGAACAGCGGAGGATCCCCGAGGAGCACATCGAGGATGAGGCGCTCGTAGGCCTCTGGGCTCGAGTCGACGAAGGACTCGCCGTACTGGAAGTCCATCGTGACGTCGCGAACCTCGATGGACGATGTGTTCGGGACCTTCGAGCCGAAGCGAACGGTGATGCCCTCGTCGGGCTGAATGCGGAACACGAATGCATTGTTGCCGAGCTCTTCGACCGCAGTCGATGCGAATGGCAGGTGCGGAGCACGCTTGAAGACGACCGCTACCTCAGTCACGCGTCGACCGAGTCGCTTGCCCGTGCGCAGGTAGAACGGGACCCCGGCCCAACGGCGGTTGTCGACATCGAGTCGGAGTGCTGCGAAGGTCTCGGTGGTCGAATCGGGGGAGATGCCCTCCTCCTCGAGGTAGCCCTTCACTGGGATGCCGCCCTGCCAGCCGGCGGCATACTGGCCGCGTGCCGAGTGACGGTCGATGTCCTGTGGGAGATGAATCGCCCTCAGGACCTTTTCCTTCTCGGCGCGGACGTCGTCGGGCGAGAAGGAAAGAGGCTCCTCCATGGCGGTCAGCGCGAGGAGTTGCAGCAGGTGGTTTTGCATGACGTCGCGGGCGGCGCCGATGCCGTCGTAGTAACCGGCCCGACCGCCGATGCCGATGTCCTCTGCCATCGTTATCTGGACATTGTCGACGTAGTTGCTGTTCCAGATCGGCTCGTACATGGCGTTGGCGAATCGCACGGCCAGGATGTTCTGGACGGTCTCCTTGCCGAGATAGTGGTCGATCCGGAAGACGGAGCCGGACGGGAAGACTTCGCCGACGAGCTTGTTGAGCTCCTGGGCGCTCTCGAGGTCATGGCCAAACGGCTTTTCGATGACGACCCGCCGCCAGGCGCCCGGCGCACTGGTCGCGAGCCCTGAGGTCTTGAGGTGCTCGAGCACGACCGGGAAGAGCCCCGGCGGGATCGACAGGTAGAACGCATGGTTGCCATTCGTGCCGCGGCTGAGATCAAGATCTGCGACAACCTTGCTGAGCTCGGCGTAGGCGGCGGGATCGGCGAGGTCGCCGGCAACGAAGCGAATGCCCTCGGAGAGCTGGCGCCAGGTGTCCTCGTTGAACGGCGTGCGGGAGTGCTCGCGCACGGCGTCGTGGACGATTTGGGCGAAATCCTCATCGGCCCAGTCACGCCGAGCGAATCCGACAAGAGCAAACCCGGGTGGGAGGAGGCCGCGGTTCGCGAGGTCATAGATCGCGGGCATGACCTTCTTGCGCGCAAGGTCGCCTGTCACGCCGAACAGCACCATGCCGCAGGGGCCGGCGACGCGCGGCAGCCGGCGGTCGAGCGGGTCGCGCAGTGGGTTTGTCACGAGCTGGCCATGGCCTTCGTCACCGTGGCGCGCAGCTGCTCCCACGCGGCGATGAATTTCGCGACGCCCTCGACCTCGAGTTCATTGCACACAGCGGCCTCGCTGATGCCGAGTCCCTCGAGTTGGTGCCACACGAGTGCTGACTCGGCCGCGGTGCCCGTGACGGTGTCACCAATGACCACGCCGTGATCCGCGACCGCGTCGAGGGTCGGCTCGGGCATAGTGTTCACGCATCCATCGACGGCGAGGTCAATGACGTAGCGGGTGTCGGCGTAGGCCGGATCCTTGACGCCGGTAGATGCCCACAGCGGGCGTTGTGGGCGGGCGCCTTGCCCCGCGAGCGCCTGCCACGATGGGCTCGAAAGCGATGCGAGATGAGCGGCCCAGGCAAGCCGGGCGTTGGCGATGGCGGC
>CALPZT020000184.1 GCA_943328365.2 Bifidobacterium breve
AGCACGCGTGCCTCGCCACTCGGATCATCAACGACGATGTCGGGGATGGTGCGGGCAACAGCATCGATCTTGGCCTGGCGCAGGCGAACCATCTTGTCGTGGTTGTCAGCGTCGTAGGAGATGGTGCCGATGCCGTCGGCCTTCTCGATGCCGCCAATGCGGTGCTCGAGGCCCTTCGTGCCCGGGATTGCCCACGGGCGGGCGAGGGTCTCGGGATTTCGAAGGTACGGCCAGAACTCCTCGGTGCCGTCGGCAGCCGTGTGGTTTGGTCCGGTTGCGAAATCGGGCTCGAACCGCGGCAGCGTCGCAACATCAGGAACGAGCCATGGCTCTGAACCGTTGGCGAGGTAGCCATCGGAGAGGATGAAGACCGGGGTCCGGTACTCGACGGCAATGCGCGCCGCTTCGATCGCAGCGTGGAAGCAGTCGGACGGAGACTGCGGCGCGATAATCGCGACGGGTGCTTCGCCATTGCGGCCGAACATCGCCTGCAGGAGATCGGACTGCTCGGTCTTCGTGGGCAACCCGGTCGATGGGCCACCGCGCTGAACGTCGACGATGAGCAGGGGGAGCTCAAGGGATACCGCGAGCCCGATGGCCTCCGACTTCAGCGCTACTCCGGGACCCGACGTCGTCGTCACCGCGAGCGCGCCGCCGTAGGCCGCGCCCAAGGCGGCGCCAATGCCGGCGATTTCGTCCTCCGCCTGGAAGGTCATGACGCCAAAGTTCTTGTGCTTGCTCAGCTCGTGAAGGATGTCGGAAGCGGGGGTGATCGGGTAGGAGCCGAGAAAGAGCGGGAGGCCCGAGAGCTCTGACGCGGCGACCAGACCGAGGGAAAGCGCGGGGTTTCCGGTGATGTTTCGGTAGAGGCCGGCCGGCATGCTCGCGGGTGCGACCTCGTACTGCACGGAGAAGGCCTCGGTGGTCTCGCCGTACGACCATCCGGCCTCGTATGCAGCGATGTTCGCATTCATGATGTCGGGCTTCTTGGCGAACTTTGAACGCAGGAACTCCAAGGTGCCCTCTGACGGCCGGTTGTAGAGCCAGCACAGCAAGCCAAGGGCGTACATGTTCTTTGCCCGCTCGGCGTCCTTCTTCGACACTGCGAAGCTCTTGAGGGCTTCGACGGTCATCGAGGTGAGCGGAACAGCATGCACGTTGTAGGCGTCGAGGGAGCCGTCCTCGATCGGGTTGGCGGCGTAGCCGACCTTCTCGAGATTGCGCTTCGTGAACTCATCGGTGTTGACGATGAGGTCTGCCCCGCGGGGCAGGTCCTTGAGATTGGCCTTGAGCGCAGCCGGGTTCATCGCGACGAGCACATTGGGCGAGTCGCCCGGAGTCATGATGTCGTGGTCAGCGAAGTGCAGCTGGAACGCCGAGACACCCGGCAGGGTCCCGGCAGGTGCCCGGATCTCGGCAGGGAAGTCGGGCAGCGTCGAGAGATCGTTTCCGAGACCTGCTGTCTCCGAGGTGAAGCGATCACCGGTGAGCTGCATGCCGTCACCGGAGTCGCCGGCGAAGCGAATGACAACCCTGCTGAGTTTCACGACCTGCTTGGCCACGTCGACACCTTCTCTGCGCGGAGCTGGGGGCTCCATGGACTCCGCCGGATGCGGTCCGGCAGATACTAGGGCGTCCACATTCTGCCCCTCTCCGAACTCTGATCAACGCGGGGGTGCCATGTGTCGCGAATGCGGTTCGGGGCTCAATAGCCTTGGGTCGTGACCCCTCTCCAATCGTCGGCGCTCGAGCGTCGCTTTCGGGTCAGTGGCCACCCGCAGCTGCTCATCTCGGTTCTCGATGTCGGGCTCGCCTGCTGTGCGCTCGAGGTTGGCGCCGCCATCACGGCAGGTCTGCTCGTGCTCGAGGAGCCAGAGCACTCAGCCGTGCTGGAGCCTCGAATGAATGTGCTCCTCATCTCCGGGACCGTCACCGATGCGCTCGCACCCGGCATCATCCGGGCATGGGAGGCGCTCGATGAGCCGCGCGTCGCCGTGTCTTTCGGCGCTTGTGCGAATACTGGTGGCCCCTACTGGGATGCGCCGACCGTCACGAAGGGCATCGACCAATTGATCCCGATGTCGGTCTACATCCCCGGATGCCCCCCAAGACCCGAGGCCCTCATCGCGGGTCTTGCCCGCCTCGCTGGGGTTGGAGACGCAGGGTGACGCCACCGCTCGACCTCGCAGTCGAACCGGGTGATTGGCTGCGTAGCGTCGTAGCACTGCGAGACGAGGGCTGCGAGGTCTTCGACTTCCTCACCGCGGTCGATCGAGGGCAGGTCATTGAGGTCGTCGTCCGAGTGATGAATCCGGCGACGAAGGCGGCCACGATGGTCTGGACAACGGTTCCAGCGGACGCAGCCGAACTCGCATCCCTGAGCGAGCACTACCTCGGCGCCACCTGGTGCGAACGGGAGACCGCCGAGATGTTCGGCGTGAGGTTCATGGGATTGGCGGACCAGCGGCCGCTCCTGCTGCGCGCAACGCTCGGCAGGCCTCCCATGCTCAAGGAGTCCGCGTTGGTGGCCCGTGCTGTCAGGGAGTGGCCGGGCGCAGCGCAAGCGACCGACGATGGCCGGCAGGGTGGCAATCCATCTCGGCGGCGGCAACTGCCGCCCGGCGTGCCGGATGACTTCCTCAGGCCAGACCGGTCCAGCCTCGATCAGAGCGCGGGAACCACATGATCCCGACCGAGGCGCACGGAACGATCGCCCTGCAGCCGTCTGCATGCACCTCGTGCATGATCTGCGTGCGCGAGTGCCCGACCTGGTGCATCGAACTCGAGAGCCACACTGAGCAGGTGAGCGAACCAGATGCCCGCCGGCCGAAGACCGTAAACATCCTCGACGCATTCCGGATCGACTTCGGCCTGTGCATGTACTGCGGAATCTGCGTCGATCTGTGCCCGTTCGATGCCCTGGCCTGGTCGCCGGAGCACGACCTGGCAGCAACGACCGCCGGTGGGCTCGTCCTCGGGATCGACGAACTCTCCAGAGCTTGGCCGAACAGGAATCCGACTAGCGGTAGTTGACGAACTGCACCGCGAAGTCAAGATCGGCGTCCTTGACGAGCGTCTGGACCGCCTGGAGGTCATCGCGGCTCTTGCTCGTGACACGAAGTTCCTCGCCCATCACCTGCGCCTTCACGCTCTTGGGCCCCTCGTCGCGGATGAGCTTCCCGATCTTCTTCGCCTGCTCCTGGTTGATGCCGGCCTTGAAGGTTCCGGAGATCTTGTAGCCCTTACCGGAGGATCGAGGCTCATCGGCCTCGAAGCACTTCAGGCTCATCCCGCGCTTGATGATCTTCTCCTTGAACACGTCGAGTGCGGCTTTCGCACGCTCCTCGGTGCCGGATGCGATCTCGATGCCGAGTTCGCCCTTCCACTCGATGGTGGTGTCAGTGTTCTTGAAATCGAAGCGTTGGGCGAGTTCCTTGGCGGTCTGATTCAAGGCGTTGTCGGCCTCCTGGCGGTCGACCTTGGACACGATGTCGAAGCTACTGTCAGCCATTGATCCTCCTTCATGTGAGCGCATGTTCGCTCAGCGGGAACAGCATCATTGTGGCGTGAACGGCCGGCAGAACCCGATTCGGGGGCCGATGGCAGCGCGGCCGCGATGATGCCGTTCACCGTCAGGACGGGGTTCAGTTCCAGACCCGCTGCGCAACACGTATGATTTGCGAGCGCAAGTGCAAGCGAGGCAGGTTGCCCGAGCGGCCAATGGGAGCGGGCTGTAAACCCGTCGGTGAAAGCCTCCGAAGGTTCGAATCCTTCACCTGCCACGCGTGATCGGCCCCCGTGCGAGGAAATCCGCACGGGGGCCTTTCTGCGACACAATGTGGTCATGGACGTCGCCACCCGCGGGTACGAACAGGCGCTCCTCGAGGGCCGGGCGCTCTACCCCGGCATCCGAATCGGTCGCCCCGGGCGTGCGCGAAGTTACTGGGTGACGATCGCGCTGCTGCGGGTCTTGCGCGTTCGCTGGAAGGTCACGGTGACCGGACAAGAGCATGTGGCTCCGGGCGCGGGCATCCTCATCGGCAACCACGTGTCCGCACTCGATCCCGTTGTCGCGGTCATGAGCACGTGGATGCGCGTGACAGCGTTCACGAAGGTGGAGGTGTTCGCCAAGCGAGGCGCGGTCTTCTTTCGGCTCATGGGGCAGATTCCACTGCGGCGCGGCGACGAGCCGTCAACCGTATGGGCCATGGACATGGCCACCCGCTGCCTGGCCGATGGCAGCAAGCTCGGCCTCTACCCGGAGGGCACGCGCTCGCCTGATCCGGCAACGCTCCATCGTCTGCACCGTCGCATCCTCATCCCGGTACTGCAAGCGCATCCTGACGTCCCGGTCCATGCCATCGGAACCTCCTACATGCGGCGCTCCTGGCGACGCACCCGGGTGCGGGTGAACATCTCCCGGGCCCTTGATCTCAGGCTTGACGAGGCGACGCAGGATGAAGTGACCGACTTCATCCGCGATGCCATCCTGCTCGCCAGCGGACAGCAATACGTCCACGTGTTCGCGCGCGATGTGAAGGCACCTCCTCGGTCGTGACACGCGAGCATCGCGGTGGTTCGATAGGTCGCCGTGGTTCACTGGCTCGGGGATCCTTACGCGACCCAAACCTTTTGACCACCAACCGATGACGAAGTTGCCCAATGCTTCGGGTCAACCGGGGATCACCCGGAAACAACGACATCAGGAGTCATCATGAGGATCAACCGAAAC
>CALPZT020000185.1 GCA_943328365.2 Bifidobacterium breve
GCCGGAGCCTCCTCGATCAGCAGGTGTCCCCAGGTGTCGTGCAGCGCGGATTCAAGCGCAGCGCCGACGAGGTACAGGCGGTCATCGGCCATTGCCGGGGCCATGATCTGGAACCCGACCGGAAGGCCGTCCTCCGGAGCGAGCCCGACCGGGAGCGACATCGCCGAATTGCCGGCGAGGTTGACCGGGATCGTCGCGATGTCATTGAGATACATGGCGAGCGGGTCATCGACTTTCTCGCCGATCTTGAAGGCGGTCGTCGGCGCGGTCGGGGAGACGAGGACATCAACGGACTCGAATGCAGCTGCGAAATCGCGCATGATGAGCGTGCGCACCTTCTGAGCCGAGCCGTAGTAGGCGTCGTAGTAGCCACTCGACAGCGCGTAGGTGCCGAGCATGATTCGCCGCTTCACCTCGGCACCGAAACCGGCTTCACGAGTCAAGCTCATCACCTGCTCGACGGAATGGCTGCCGTCGTCGCCTGCGCGAAGCCCGTAGCGCATGCCATCGAATCGAGCGAGATTGCTCGACGCCTCCGAGGGCAGGATCAAGTAGTAGGCACCGAGCGCATACTCGAAGCTCGGGCAGCCCACCTCGACGATCTCGGCCCCGAGATGTTCGAGAATCGCGAGGGATTCACGGAATCGCTGCGCGACACCCGCCTGATACCCCTCACCGTTCAACTCGGTAACAATGCCGATGCGCATGCCTCGAACATCGGCCTTGCGAGCCGCTGCCACGACATCGGGAACCGGCGAATTGATCGACGTGGAATCGCGCGGGTCATATCCGGCGATGACCGAGTGCAGGAGAGCTGTGTCCATGACAGTTCGAGCACACGGGCCCGCTTGGTCGAGTGATGAGGCGAGCGCGACAAGCCCATAGCGGGGAACGCCGCCGTACGTGGGCTTGACCCCGACCGTGCCGGTCACGGCGGCCGGCTGGCGAATCGAACCGCCCGTGTCGGTGCCAATCGCGAGCGGGGCCTCGAATGCTGCGAGCGCCGCAGCCGAACCGCCACCCGAACCGCCCGGGATTCGTTCGAGGTCCCACGGATTGTGGCTCGGGCCGTAAGCGGAGTGTTCTGTCGACGAGCCCATCGCGAACTCGTCCATATTCGTCTTGCCGAGAATGACGATGTCAGCAGCCCGCAACCGCTCGACCACACTCGAGTCATATGGCGGGCGCCAACCTTCAAGGATGCGCGAGCCGCAGGTGGTCGGCACGCCACGCATTGTCAGGACGTCTTTCAGTGCGAGTGGCACCCCGGCGAGCGGGCCGAGCGGTGCGCCCGCTGATCGCTTATCGTCGACCGTGCGGGCAGTTTCGAGCGCCGCTTCGGTATCGATATAGAGGAATGCGTGGACGCGGCTGTCAACCGCCGCAATTCGATCGAGATGCGCCTGTGTCACCTCGACCGCAGTTGCCTCCCCCGTTCGAATGGCACCGGCGAGCACCGACGCCGTCTGACGCGTGAGATCGGTACCTACGACTGCCACTAGTGCTCCTCATCCAGAATGCGCGGAACCTTGAACCGGTCATCCTCGTGTGCTGGCGCCGATGCGAATACCTCAGCTCGGTCGAGGCCGGGGCGCGCGATGTCGTCGCGAAAGACGTTCTCAAGCGGCAGCGGATGCGAGGTCGCCGGCACATCGGCGGTAGCAATCTCCGACACTCGTGCCACCGACTGCAGGATCACGTCCAACTGCTCGGCGTAGTGATCCAATTCGGTCTCGGTGAGCTCGAGCCGCGCCAGCATGGCGAGGTGAGCGACCTCTGCTCGGGTGATTGCCGTCATTGCGTCATCCTATTGACGGGGCCTGACAGTCGAAGCAGACGATCGAGCCTTCCCGCGATCATTCGCATCACCGCGGCGTGGGGCCAACCGGCCCTCGTATGTCAGACCTGCACGCTAACTTCGCCCACATGTTCGAAGGTAGCGAGCGAAGCACCTGCTCCCGGCCTGCCAAACCGGCGTTGATCCATCGCGTCTCAGGGCTGGCTGCCGTGCGCGGGGCCGCGCTCAGCGCACGTCCCGGGTTACGTCCGGCAACAGACCCCCGCTCCCCATCGACCGCCTGCGAAGCCGAGGTGGAGGCAGCCCTGCGCCGCTGTTTCGGCGGTTTCGCGTCCGTTCCCGGGCCTCAGCAGGCATCACACGCCGATGTCGCATGGCCCGCTTCGAGTGAGCGATTATCCCGCCCCGTGCCGGCAGATGCGCCATTGGCACTCGGCTCGCAGATTCCCGACGTCCGTGTCACGTGGCTGCACGCACCCTCCGTCAATGATCGCCTGACAGCGCTCGCAAGCGCCCGCCCGACCGCCTCCGCGATGTCCGAACTCGCCAGCATCGACCCGGCCACGCTACGAGGCGAGGATGCCATCACGTGGCTCCAGGCTCACGAGCGGCTCACGTCATGGTGGGCCTCGCTCCAAGCCCCGGCGATCGTGCGGGCCGCCGGCGCCGAACGATACGAAGCCCGCGTTGTCGCTGGCATCGATGTCCTCGGCGACAGTGCCACCGGGAGCGTCACCATCGCCGACGCGGTCCGAGAAGAACTTGCCGCGGCCCTAAGGCTGTCGCCGGCGACAGCCCAAGCGCGCATCGATAGCGCACGACTGCTCTGCGGTCCGCTCAATGCGACCCACATTGCCCAGTCGGAGGGTCGGATCACTCCGAGCCATGTGACGATCATCGTCTCGGCTGCAGCCCGGCTTCGCGGAGTCTGGGATGACGACGAAGCCACGCGCGCAGCATTCAACGACACCTGCGACCGGTTACAACGACGAGTCCTCCCCGTGGCGATGCGATCCACGCTCGCTCACACCAGACGCGCAGCCAAGCATGCTGCAATCGCCGTGGATCCCATTGAAGCCCAACGACGACGCATTCGATCGCTGTCCACCCGAGATGTGTTCGTCATCGATGAACTCGATGGCGTCTCGACCCTCATCGCGCGCATGGCAACCGAGCATGCGCATGCCTGCCTTTCGGTCATCACCGACCGCGCGAACCGATGCGAGTGGCCCGATCCGCGGTCTGCACCGTCGTCGAACAGCCGCGGATCAGGCCCGATGAGCGCAGGAGAGCGCCGCTCCTTGGCGTTGGCCTCGATCCTCCTCGATGGGGTTCCCGCGATGCGATCCTTCGAGACTGCCGGCAGCATCCCGGAGTCACGGCCCGGTGCGATCGTCTCGCGAGTCACCAACCTCGACTCGCGAATAACTCACCCCACCCCGGACGCCACCAACCCCACCCCGGACGCCACCAACCCCACTCCGGGCGCCACCAACCCCACCCCGGACGCGACCAACCCCGCCCCGGGCGCCACTCGATTCCTCCCGCGGATGAGGGCCGACATCAATCTGGTGATCGACCTCCCCACCCTGCTCGCGCTGCGCGACGGCACCGCCGAGCTCGTCGGCGCGGGCGCCATTCCGGCTGACGTGGCCCGCGAATTGCTTGACGATTCAGTGATTCGACGCATCATCGCGGAACCGACCACCGGTGAACTGCTGGATTACGGTCGCCGCACATATGCGGTGCCAGAACGCCTGCGCGAGTTCATCGCGGCCCGCGATCGCACGTGCCGGTTCCCGGGATGCGGTATCTCAGCCGCCCGCTGTCAGGTTGACCATGCAATTCCCTGGAGCCGCGGCGGCGAGACCAACCGTGACAACCTCGGTGCCCTGTGCATTCGGCATCATCAGCTCAAGACCCACGGCGGGTGGAGTATCACCGAAAGCGACTCGCACGGAGCCTGCACCTGGGTATCGCCACAGGGCCGGCGATATGAGCACGTGCCCACTCCGATCGTCGAATCATTGTCCAGCGCGATATCGCCATGCTCTGCCGAAAGCATCGACCGGATGATTCCGGGCGGCGAGCAGCTTCCAGCGGTCTCACGGGACGGACCGCAATGTCGATGATGCCAACCGTTACCACAATGACCGGTGCCGGTGCCAGTGCCGGTGCCGGTGCCGGGGACACGTGACACGTTTCGGTGACACGTGACCCGTGCCGGGTACACGTGACCGGTCACGGGGCCTCCTGTATTCAAGTGTCGAAGCGGCCGCTCCCAGGCATCGACAACTCGGGTTATGGGCCGACTGTCTCGGCTGCGCCGCGCGCGCCCTCCAGAGCAACGTCCACGCCATCCGCGAGGAGCCTGCGAAAGCCCTCGAGATCCAGGACCGGAATGCCGAGCGACTCAGCCTTCTTGAGCTTCGAGCTCGCCTTGCCGCCGGCATCGCCTTGAATGAGTGCCGTGGTCGTCTTCGAGACCGATCCGGACACCTTGGCGCCGAGGTTCATGACCGCCTCGGAAGCCGTTTCTCGAGTAAAGCCCTCAAGCGCCCCGGTGATGACGAAGGTGAATCCGGCCAGCGGACCGCTATCGCGAAGGGTCGGCCCTCCCACTTCCTCCAGGCTTACACCGCCGCGCCGCCACTTCTCGATCACCTCCTGGTGCCAGTCCACGGCAAACCATTCGCGGATCGACTCCGCGATGACCATGCCGACCCCTTCAGCACTCGAGAGTTCCTCTGCGGTCGCAGACTGGATCGCGTCGATGCTGCCGAACGCTCGCGCGAGCTCCTTGGCCGTGGGCGGACCGACATGACGCATTGAGAGCGCCACCAGAACTCGCCAAAGCGGCCGCGTCCGTGCGACGGCCAACTCCGCGAGAACGGTCTTTGCGTTTTCGGTGAGCTGCGCACCAGATTCGCCC
>CALPZT020000186.1 GCA_943328365.2 Bifidobacterium breve
ATCACCGGATCCCCGCGGTCATCGAGCCGGCACAGCAGGCCCAGTTCGTCCATATGACCGGAGAGTTCCGATTTGAGGAGCCACTGCGCCTCGTCATCGTCGAACGTCTCGTGCGTCTCTCGGTCCTTCACGAGCTCAACGGCCCAGAAGAAGCCCGCGCCGCGCACGTCACCGACGAGCGGATTGCCACGCAACTGCTGCAATCTCGAATCGAGGAAGGGCTCAAGTGATCGCACATTCTCGAAGACTTCCTCGCGCTCGTAGATCTCGAGGACGGCGAGGGCGATGGCAGTCGTGAGGGGGTGACCGCCGAACGTGAGTCCGTGCATGTAGGTGACCTGCCCTGAGCCGAATGGCTCCGCCAACCTCTCATTGACGAGCACGCCGCCTAGGGGTGCGTGACCAGCGGTCGCGCCCTTCGCGAAGGTGATGATGTCGGGCTCGGCATCGAATCGCGTCGAGGCGAACCACTCCCCCACGCGGCCGAACGCACTGATCGTCTCGTCGGCGACGAGGACGATGCCGTAGCGATCGCAGAGCGCACGCAGGCCCGGCCAGTATCCGTGGGGAGGCACAAAGGCACCGCCGGAGTTCTGGATCGGCTCGGCGATGATCATCGCTATCTCATCGGGGCCCTCGCGCAGAATCGTCTCATGGACCTCATTGAGGAGGGCCCTGGTGAATCGCGCCTCGTCGTAGCCTTGAGGATGCCGGTAGGCATTGGTATTGCTCACGAATGACACCGGGATCGGCAAGGGCATGAAAGGCTCGCGGCAGTCGTCGAGGCCGGTGACGCTCAGCGCGCCAAGGGCGGTGCCGTGGTAGGCAAGGTTGCGAGCAATCGCCTTCGTTCGCTGCGGCTGGCCGTTGGCGATATGCCATTGACGGACGATCTTCCAAGCGGCCTCAACCGATTCACCTCCCCCGTTGGTGAGGAACAGTCGCTCCATGCCCAGTGGTGCGGCGATAGTCGTTAACCGCTCGGCGAGGTGAACCGCCGATGGATGCGTCAACGACCAGTTCGGGGCAAACACCAGTTCGGAAAGCTGGCGCTGCGCTGCTGCACCGACCTCGGCTCCGAAACCGTGGCCGAGATTCGAGCAGAAGAGCCCCGATATGCCGTCGATATAGCGGCGGCCCGCCACGTCGATCACCTCGCAGCCGTCGCCTCGAACGATGAGCGGGATCGGATCATCGTTGAAGTTGCTGAGATCGGTGAAGTTGAGGAGGAGTCGATTTCGGGCAAGAACCTGTTCGCTGGAGTCGTCAACACGACTTTCCAGAGCCATGACTTCACATCCTTGATGCTGAGTAGCCGTTCAGGATTCTGTGAACCTAGCATTCTGAGTGGTCATTCAGCAAGCATTGATGCGGGGCACGGCGCGTACGCGCCCTATCGCGGGGACTTTCCTCGCTTCGCCGGCTCGGTGATTCCGAGTTCGAGAACCGCAGATTCCCACCACAGTTCGGTGAACTTCCGCGTCGTCATCCCGGGCTCATTCAGCGCGAGTTGGACAGCGAGCCCGTCCATGAGTGCAGCGAGGCGCAGGACGGACTTCGCGGAATTGCTCGGGGAGAATGAGCCAGCCGCAACGCCCTCGTCGATCACCCGCCTGAGCGCAGCCCGCCAGCGTCGGTCCTGTGACTCGCGAACAGCACGGGCATCAGGGTCGCGCAGCGCCCGTGCCCATAGCTCGAGCCAGAGTGCCCAGTTGCCGACCGCGGCCCCTCGCCCAGCTGCGAGTTCCGCCATGAAGCGAAGGCGTTCGACGGGCCCATCCTCTGCCGCAAGATGGTGGGCGAAATCATCGTAGAACTCATCCTCGAGCATGGTGAGGCCGGCAGCGAGCGCTCCCGCGAGGGATCCGAAGTGGTAGAGCACCAGGCCCTGCGAGGTGCCCGCCTCGAGTGCGATGTCAGCGACTCGCGTGCCGGCGAAACCGCGCTCACGCACGACCGCGATCGTGGCGAGCATGATTCGCTCACGTCGCTCCTCGGGTGCCTTCGCGGCGAGCGCTGCGCGTGCCATGAGCCTCCAGCCGATCCAAGAAACTTCGTCACGCGGCGCATATTGAACAGGCGTTCAGGATACGCTGCGCGCGGACACCGACTTCCGGCGTCCCAGAGAAGTCTAGGAGGAATGAGGCGATATGGCCGCGCTTGCCACTCAGGTCGAGGAGCTCCGCGAGCGAGCGTCCGCATTCGTCGACGAGGTCCTCATTCCCCTTGAAATCACCGCCGAGTTGGCCGGCGGGCCGCTCCCTCCCGACGCCCAGTCGAGGATTCGAAGTGAAGCCCTCGGACGTGGTCTGCAAGGAGGGCTTCACCGACGGGAGCACGGCGGCAACAGCTGGTCAACCACCGAATGGTTCATCGTCGAAGAGCAGCTCGGCCGCTCGACGAACGGCGTCTCCTGGTACATGCCCAATGCCTATAACGTCTGGAAGGCCGCGAACGACGAGCAGATCGAACGATGGCTCGTCCCTGCTCTGCGCGGCGAACTGCACGATGCCTACGCGGTCACGGAGGCCGACGCAGGCAGTGACCCCTCCGGGATTGCGACGACAGCGCATCGCGCGGGCCCTGGCCGCTGGGTGCTCAACGGCGAGAAGTGGTTCGTGACCTTCGGGACAACCGCCGAGGTCATCATCGTCATGGCACATGCGGTCGACGGTGATCATCGCCTGCCGACCCTCTTCACCGTTCCCGCTCATGCACCCGGGGTCGAGGTCGTGGCGGATGTGCCCTTCACGCACAACTACCCGCACGGCCACCCGACGATGCGCTTCACCGATGTCGAGCTCACCGACGCTGACATCCTCGGCGGCCTCGGCAACGGCGACAACCTCCAACGGCTCTGGTTCACAGAGGAGCGGCTCGCCATCGCCGCCCGGTGCGTCGGCGCCATGCAACGTCTCATCGATGAGTCCGTCGACTGGGCTGCCAATCGCGAGCAGGGCGGAGCACGGCTCCTCGATCATCAGGGGATCAGCTTCCCGATCGCAGACAGTGCCGCCGATGCCGCAGCCGGCCGACTCCTCGGACTCGACGTCGCCCGCCTTGCTGATGAGGGCGCAGACGGCAAGCTCATTCACGGAAAGGCCTCCATGGCGAAGCTGTTCTGCTCCGAGGCAGCCAATCGCTGCGCCGATCGAAGCGTCCAGTTGTTCGGCGGACGCGGCTATATGCGCACGACAGCAGCAGAGCGCCTGTGGCGCGAGCTGAGGGTCGACCGAATCTGGGAGGGCACCTCCGAGATCCAGCGCATCATCGTCCTGCGTTCACTTGAGCGCCGCGGTGTCTCCGCGATGCTCACCTAGGCGCCAATCGACTCGAGCATGGACCTCACCCGCCTCATCTCACCGACCTCGGTGGCGGTCGTCGGTGCAACCGATCGTCCGGGCTCATATGGGCATTCAGTGCTCGCCAACCTCATCGCCAGCGGGTTCACCGGGCCCGTCACCGGAGTTCACCCGACCCGAGCCGAGGCCTTGGGATTCCCATGTGTTCCGACGCTTGGTGAGCTTGGGCGACCCGTTGATGTGGTCGTCATTGCCACCCCGGCTTCGACCGTCCCGGCTTACATCTCAGAGGCAAGGCGCCTCGGCTGCGGCGGCGCCGTTGTGTTTGCGGCAGGCTTCGCCGAGGTCGGTGATGATTTGTTGGACGAAGAACTCGTTGCTGCCGCTCGTCATTTCGCCGTACTCGGTCCCAATGGCAATGGTCTGGTCAACGCCTGGAGCCGCGCCGCGCTGTGGGGTGACCACGCAAGCCTGCCGCGCGACCCGGGGCACATCGCCGTTATCTCGCAGAGCGGCAACGTAGGTGTCAGCCTCCTCGCCCACCGCCAAGGCCTGGGCCTGCACTCTATGTTTTCCGTCGGCAACGCTGCGGTCGTCGGCGCGTCTGATCTCATCGAGCAGCTCGCCACCACCGTTGAGGTCAAGGTCATTGCCGCATATCTCGAGGCAGATGGCGACGGCGCTGCGCTTGCCACGGCATTGGCAGTCTGCGCCGAAAACGATGTTCGCGTCGTCATCCTCAAGGCCGGGCGTAGCGCACTCGGGGCAGCGGCCGGTCAAGCACACACCGCCGCGCTCGCCGGCGACCAGCGGGTCTTCGAGGCCCTCATGCTCGAGGCGGGCGTCGTGCTCGTCCGAGAACCCTCCGAGCTGATCGAGACCGCGCGGGCCCTCGTAACCGGACGCCGGGATCCACGAGGCGCTGCCGTCCTCACGTGCTCGGGTGGCGATGCGACCCTCGCCGCGGATATTGCGGACGACGCAGGCGCACACCTGGCGAACCTCGAGCCGGCAACGCTCGACAGTCTCGCTTCGCTGCTGCCAGTGACTGCTACCCCGGGCAATCCGCTCGACCACACCAACCTCGTCTGGGCCGATACGGAGGCCGTCGCCGGCATCACCGAGGTCATCGCACGCGACCTCAACGTCGGCCACCTCGTCTACGTCCAAGATCAGCCAGTGGGCCTCCCCGCCGAAGCCGCGAAGGAGTGGGTGGCCACGCGCTCCGGCGCACGACTCGGGGCCACTCGAGCCGACACGAGCGTGATGCTCACAAGCACGATGCCAGGCCAGGAGCCCGACTCCGCGGTGAGCGGCCTCGGTGCCGCATTCACCGCGATCACTGCACTCCAGCGATCGGCCCCCAGCCCCGATCGTCTCAGGCAGATTGCGGCGTCGGCGCGCGGCGGCGTCGAG
>CALPZT020000187.1 GCA_943328365.2 Bifidobacterium breve
ACGAACGCCGCAGGCTGCTCCTACACCTCGGAGACGACGAACCGCGTGGAGCAGTGGAGGAATGAATCGGTCGACTCGGTTCTCCGGTAAGTGCACCCGGGCATCGGGCGGCACCTCGCCGTCAAGCGTCAGATCCGAGTGAACGGTGGGGCGTGACGCCACGGCAAAGCATTGAGCGCGAATGCGCCCGCCGTGGCGAGGAGCAGGTCGTCGCGGGCTGCCGAAGGCTGATACGCCGCGAGCCGGTGGATCCCC
This sequence comes from Bifidobacterium breve, assembly GCA_943328365.2. Taxonomy (GTDB): domain Bacteria; phylum Actinomycetota; class Actinomycetes; order S36-B12; family S36-B12; genus WLND01. The sequence goes on from CALPZT020000187.1 coordinate 256, forward strand.
AACTCTTGCTCTCCCTCGGTGGACCGGGCGCCGAGAAGTTCCTCGACGAACAGCCCCGCGCGGACGCCTACTGGCTGCGCGTATGGGGCGTTCGCGGGCTCCTCTGGGCCTGGGACGATGCGGCACTCCCAGAGCTGCAGCTCGCCCTGGACGACGAAGCGTGGCGCGTCCGTGAGATGGCCTTCAAGGTCATCACCCGGCGCCTCCTCGGTGACTTCATCCCTGACGCCGCGGCCGCCCGCAACGATCCCGTCCCGAGGGTCAGGCAGGCCGCCCATCGGGCGCTCACACACCTGACAGCGGGTCGAGCCTGAACCCGCCTCGCGGTTGGCGGAGGCCGTGCCCTGGCAAGGACAGCGTTCGCTGTGCGCGTATGCCTGCGGTGAATCACCGCACAGTTGGACCCGTCGGCATGGATTCGCCTCATGGAAGCAGTGATCATGCGCCTACAACTCCCGTCCGCTGCACTGCGTCTCGTACACCGAGGGGAGAGGCGGTAAGCGAACGGCGTGACGGGGATGTACCGTTGCGCTGCTCAGGGGGGATTTCAGCGTCATCCCAGACGCACCGCAGGCGAACGCGCTCAATCGCGGGCTGCCTGCCAGGAGTCCGGAAACACGACGGCAAGGAAAGGGCAACGAATGGCTACCGATTACGACGCACCGCGCAAGACCGATGACGAGATCGCGGCAGAGGGTCTCGACGGAATCAAGGAGCGCGAGGCGGCGAAAACCCAGACCGCGGTCGATGTCGACGAGAATGAACTCGCCGAAGGCCTCGAGCTCCCCGGTGCCGACCTGTCGGGCGAATCGCTCGTCATCCACGTGATCCCGATGCAGGCGAATGAGTTCACCTGCTCGAAGTGCTTCCTCGTCAACCACTCGAGCAGGCTGGCCAGCGGCGACGCCGCGGTGCGGGTCTGCGCAGACTGCTGGTAGCGGTCGACCTTGGTCGAAGCCTCAGGGAATTGACCAGTGCGCCACGGCGGGCGGCGCAATGAAGAATCCACCGATGATGGCCCGCCAATCCGCGAATCGCTCAGACTCGCGGAACCCGATCGTGTGGTCCTCTAGGGTCTCCCAGCTGATATGCAGCTGGTAGGCCTCGGGGGATTCGATGCCCCGCAGCACGGTGATGCCCAGGAAGCCGGGCGACTGGCTGAGCACCTCGGCGACGGCACGCTCCACTGCCGCCTCGAACTCGGCGTGGCGATCCGGCGCGATCTCGACGCAGGCGATTTCGAGAATCATGGGTGAAGCAACTCCTTCAGGACAGGCACCAGCGCCCGAAGGGCGTTGCCGCGGTGGCTCATTGCATCCTTCTCGGCGGGCGGGATCTCAGCAAGGGTGAGGTCGCCGCCGATCGGCACGAAGATCGGATCGTAGCCAAACCCGTTCGAGCCACGCGGCGCATCGATGATCGTGCCCTCCACCGTGCCCTCGACGACGCGCGCATCGCCATCCGGCAGCGCGATGGCCGCAGCGCAATGGAATGCCCCACCCCGCCGGTTCGGTGCGACATCGGAGAGCTGGCCGAGGAGGAGCTCGAGATTTGCCCGATCATTGCCGTGGGCGCCGCTCCACCGCGCCGAGAAGATGCCCGGCATGCCATTGAGCGCGTCGACGGCGAGGCCGGAATCGTCCGCGATCGCCGGGAGCCCGGTGAACGCGCAGACCTCCCGCGCCTTGAGCAGCGCATTGGCCGCAAAGGTCGAGCCGGTCTCGGCGACGTCAGGGAGATCGGGATACTCGTCGGTGCCGACGAGCTCGATGTCAAGACCTGCCTCGTCGAGGATGCGGCGTAGCTCGACCACCTTGTGAGCATTGCGGGTTGCCAGGACGACCCGGACGCTCACGAGGTGACCGCCTCGCGCGCAAGTGCCTCGGCCTGCAGCCCGGTGAGCTGGGCGCAGCCATCTGCGGCGAGGCCGAGCAACTGGTCGAGGAGTGCACGGTCGAACGGCTCGCCCTCGGCGGTGCCCTGCACCTCGACATACCTGCCGTCGCCGGTCATGACGACGTTCATGTCGGTCTGGGCGCGCACGTCATCGTCGTAGTGCAGGTCCAGGCGCGGCTCCCCGTCGACGATGCCGACGCTCACGGCGGCGACCGAGCCGATGAGCGGGCTCGTGGCGACGAGCCCCTGGCCGATCGCCCAGGACACGGCATCGACGAGCGCCACATACGCGCCCGTGATGGCCGCAGTTCGCGTGCCGCCATCGGCCTGGAGGACGTCACAGTCGAGCACGATCGTGTTCTCGCCGAGCGCCGACATGTCGACGACGGCGCGAATGCTTCGTCCGATCAGCCTCGAGATCTCCTGCGTGCGGCCACCGAGCTTGCCCTTCACCGACTCGCGGTCATTGCGGGTGTTCGTGGCGCGCGGGAGCATCGCGTACTCGGCGGTGACCCAGCCCGTGCCAGACCCCTTGAGCCAGCGGGGCACGCCAGCGGTGAACGAGGCCGTGCAGAGCACGCGGGTGCGGCCGAAGGAGACGAGGGCCGAGCCCTCCGCCTGCTCGAGCCACCCCCGCTCGAAGGTCACGGGTCGAAGCTGCTCATTGGTGCGTCCGTCTGATCTCGTCATGCGACGACCCTAAGTGATGACGAGGACCTCGAATGACCGGCTAGACCAGCGGCCCGGCTGCCGCGACAATGCCGATCTCCGGGCCGAGGAATCGGCGTCCGAGCCGTTGGAACACCGCTGGGTCCCCGGTGGCCATGAACTGGTGCGACGGCTCAGGGAGCTCCGGATCGCGCACGAGGCCATCGGCGACGAGCGTGCGGTAGACGTCCTTCGCCGTTTCCTCGGCGCTCGACACGAGGGTGACGGACTCCCCCATGACATAGGAGATGACGCCGGTGAGGAGCGGGTAGTGCGTGCACCCGAGGACGAGCGTGTCGACGCCCTGCTCCCGAAGGGGCATGAGGTAGTCATCGGCAAGAGCGAGCAGCTCATCGCCGCCGGTGATGCCCGCCTCGACGAACTCGACGAACCGCGGGCACGAAGCGGAGATGATCTCGAGGTTGGGCGCTGCCGCGAATGCGTCGTCGTAGGCGCGGGAGTTGATGGTCATCGACGTGCCGATGACGCCGATCCGACCGTTGCGGGTCGCAGCCGCAGCCCTCCGCACCGCCGGGTGCACGACCTCGATTACCGGGACGGTGTAGCGCTCGCGGGCATCGCGAAGGGTGGCGGCGCTCGCCGAATTGCAGGCGATGACAAGCATCTTCACGCCGTCCTCGACGAGCTGATCCATGATCTCGAGGGCGAACTCGCGTACCTCGGCAAGTGGCCGGGGGCCGTACGGTCCGCGCGCGGTATCGCCGACGTAGCGGACCGGCTCGTGGGGCAGCTGGTCGAGCACCGAACGGGCGACCGTCAGCCCGCCGACTCCGGAGTCGACGATGCCAATGGGAGCGTCAGCCATAACGGCTTTAGCCTACGGCGCGCTTTGACGGGATTGCGCGTGCCGTTCCCTAGCCTTGACGAGGTCCGGTTCCTCCGGGCTGGCGTACCCGCCTTCTCGCACCTGCCTTCTGAGGAGAACACATGTCCCAATCAGCGCCCGGCGCCCGGCCGTTCGGCGTCACCCTCGTCGCGGCCCTCATCTTCGTGGCTGCGATCTTCAACATCATCTTCGGATTCTGGATGATCTTCGCGCCCTACTCCATCACCGATCTCGGCGGCAACGAGCTCACGAACATCCCGACCTTCTACCTGGTGATGAACGGCCTGCTGTCGGTGATCCTCGGCCTCATGTACTTCTGGCTCACGAAGCTCACCCTCATCGGCAGCGCGACCGCGCACATGCTCATCTCGTTCCTCGCGGTCCTGAACATCGTGTTCGCGCTGTTCCGCCTGCCCTACGGCTGGCTGGCGATCGTCATCAACCTCGCCATCCTGCTCATCATCAATACGGCCGGCGCGAAGGCCTGGTTCCAGCGGACTGCCTAGCGGCTAGGCCCACAACTGGCCATCGAGGGCATCCTCAGCTTGATCGAGGGTGCCCTCGTAGGCGCCGGTCGACAGGTACTTCCAGCCACCGTCGCAGACGATGAACGCGATATCGGCTGACTCGCCGGCCTTGACCGCCTTCGCGGCCATCCCAAGAGCCGCATGCAGGATCGCACCGGTCGACACCCCGGCGAAGATCCCTTCGACCTCGAGCAGCTCGCGCATGCGCCGGACCGCATCCCTCGGGCCCACGGAGAAGCGAGTGGTGAGCAGGCTCTCGTCGTAGAGCTCAGGGATGAACCCCTCATCGAGGTTGCGCAGACCGTAGACGAGCTCGCCGTAGCGCGGCTCGGCGGCGACGATCTGGACCTGCGGCCGCATCTCGCGGAAGTAACGCCCGACGCCCATGAGGGTGCCGGTCGTGCCGAGCCCCGCCACGAAGTGGGTGATCGTCGGAAGATCGGCGAGGAGCTCGGGACCGGTCGTGTCGTAGTGCG
>CALPZT020000188.1 GCA_943328365.2 Bifidobacterium breve
ATGGCCGCGGAATCCCTGGCGCCTCGCTCCATCGACGACGCCGCAACCTCGACTGCGTTCGACCTCACATCGCGCCGCCACAGCAGCGCGTCGATCTCAGCCCGGGCTGCCGCGAGGATCTCGGCGGTTGCCGGGTCTGTCGCGAGCTCGGCCAGGGGGTCGCGCCCGAAGCGCTGGCCTGTCATGCGGCTGACGCTATACGTTCGCCGATCCGCGGCCAGCGGTCGCCGTCACCATGTACCTTGACGTCAGCACCTACCCGGATTCACCGATCTGGCCACTGGGAGAACCATGAGCACTGACGCCCTTTCCAGCCTTCAGCGTGAGGACCGCGAGTTCCTGCCGAGCCCGGAGTTCGCGGCCCAGGCCAATGTCACCGCTGATTCCTACACCGCCGCGTCGCAGGATCGCCTGGCCTTCTGGGCAGAGCAGGCCCGCCGCCTCGACTGGGAGACCCCGTTCACCGACGTTCTCGACTGGTCCGATGCACCATTTGCCAAGTGGTTCGTCGGCGGCCGGCTCAATGTCGCGTACAACTGCGTCGATCGCCACGTCGAGGCCGGCTACGGAGATCAGGTCGCCATTCGATTCGAGGGTGAGCTTGGCGATCGTCGTGACGTCACATACGCGCAACTCCAGCGCGAGGTTGCCCAGGCTGCCAATGCCCTCATCGAACTCGGCATCACCGCGGGCGACCGCGTTGCGATTTACATGCCCCTCATTCCCGAGGCCGTCGTCGCCATGCTCGCCTGCGCCCGCGTCGGCGCACCGCACTCGGTCGTGTTCGGCGGGTTCGCCGCCACGGCCCTCGAGAGCCGCATCAACGACGCCGAGGCCAAGCTCGTCATCACCGCCGACGGCCAGCACCGGCGGGGAGCGATCCTCCCCCTCAAGCCCGCGGTTGACGAGGCAGTCGTCAACACACCCACGGTCACGAATGTGCTTGTCGTCAAGCGCACCGGCATCGACGTCGAGTGGCACGAGGGCCGCGATGTCTGGTGGCACGACATCGTCGATCGTCAGGCCGATGTCCACGTCCCCGAGGCCTTCGACAGCGAGCATCCCCTCTTCATCCTCTACACATCGGGCACCACCGGTACCCCGAAGGGCATCCTCCACACGACCGGCGGCTACCTCACCCAGGTGTCGTACACGCATCACGCCGTGTTCGACCTCAAGCCCGACACCGATGTCTACTGGTGCACCGCCGATATCGGCTGGATCACGGGGCACTCGTACGTCGTCTACGGCCCGCTCTCGAACCGGGTCACGCAGGTCATCTACGAGGGCACGCCCGATACCCCGACCCAGGACCGCTGGTGGGACATAGTCGAGCGCCACGGCGTGACGATTCTCTACACCGCGCCCACGGCCATTCGCACGTTCATGAAGTGGGGCGACCACCTGCCGCAGGGCAAGGATCTCTCATCCCTGCGCCTGCTCGGTTCGGTCGGCGAGCCGATCAACCCCGAGGCGTGGATGTGGTACCGCGAGGTCATCGGCGGCAACCGCTGCCCGATCGTCGACACCTGGTGGCAGACCGAGACCGGGGCCATCATGATCGCCCCCTTGCCCGGCGTGACCGCATGCAAGCCCGGGTCTGCCATGCGCGCCCTGCCCGGCATCGCCGCCGATGTCGTCGACGACAACGCGGTACCCGTGAGCAACGGCGCCGGCGGCTATCTCATCCTCACCGAGCCGTGGCCCTCGATGCTTCGCGGCATCTGGCGCAACCCGCAGCGCTATGTCGAGGGCTACTGGGAGCACTTCGCTCACGTCTACTTCGCTGGCGATGGCGCCAAGCTCGATGATGACGGGGCGATCTGGCTGCTCGGCCGGGTCGACGACGTCATGAACGTCTCCGGCCACCGCATCTCGACCACCGAGGTCGAGTCGGCACTCGTCTCGCACCCGAAGGTGGCCGAGGCCGCTGTCGTCGGGGCCACCGACGCCATGACCGGGCAGGGCATCGTCGCGTTCGTCATCCTGCGCTCGGGCGCAGCCGATGACGGCTCGGGCCGCTCCTCCATCGGCCGCGAGCTCCGCGATCACGTCGCCCACGAGATCGGCCCGATCGCCAAGCCGCGCCAGATCCTCATCGTCGCCGAACTCCCGAAGACACGGTCGGGCAAGATCATGCGGCGGTTGCTGCGCGACGTCGCCGAGCAGCGCGATGTCGGCGATGCCACGACGCTGGCCGACCCAGCCGTCATGGCACTCATCGCGGCCGGCCTCGCGTCGAATTCGAGCGACGACTAGGGCATGAAACGGGCTAGGCTCGATGCACGATGAGCCAGCCCTTCTTCCAGCGCCTGAGCCGGCGCCAGCGCGGATGGGTCGCTGAACAGCTTCGCGACGAGACAGTCGGCGGCGGCCTGCTGCTCCTCGCGGCGGCCATCGCCCTGCTGTGGGCCAACTCCCCCTGGGCCGACTCCTACGCGACCCTCGTCGACCTTGAGGTCGGTCCAGCGAGCGTGGGTCTGAACCTCTCGCTCGGGGCGTGGGCGGCCGACGGACTGCTCTCGGTGTTCTTCCTCGTCGTGGGGCTCGAGCTCAAGCATGAGCTCGTCGTCGGCTCCCTGTCGAAGCCCTCGCGCGCCGCGGTTCCCATCGCCGCGGCCCTCGGCGGCATGGTGGTACCCGCACTGCTCTTCGCTGCCGTGAACTCGACGATGGCAGACGGCGAACTCGCTGGCTGGGGCATCCCCATGGCAACCGACATCGCCTTTGCGCTCGCAGTCCTCGCAGTCATCGGACGCCGCTTGCCGGTCGCGCTGCGGGCATTCCTCCTCACCCTCGCAGTGGTCGACGACCTCGGCGCGATCTCGGTCATCGCCGTCTTCTACTCCACGCATCTTGAACTCGCCTGGCTGTCACTCGCGATCATCTGCTTCGTCGGATACGCGATCGCCCAGCGCCGCCGCGTGAGGTCTGCATGGCTCTACGTTCCCCTCGCCCTCCTCGCCTGGTACGCGATGCACGAAAGCGGAGTCCACGCCACCGTCACCGGCGTCGTACTCGGGCTCCTGACCCGGGTCCGCCCTGATGCCGGCGAGGACAGTCCGCCAGCAGATCGCGTCGCCAATCGGCTCCACCCGTGGAGCGCCGCGCTGTGCGTCCCGCTCTTCGCGTTCTTCGCAGCCGGCGTCGACCTGCGCTCCATCGGACTCGGCGAGGCCCTGAGCGCCCCGGTCGCACTCGGCATCATGCTCGGGCTCGTCATCGGCAAGCCGATCGGCGTCGTTGGCACCGCCTGGCTCGTGGCCAGGTTCACCCGTGCGACCCTGCCCAGGTCCATCCACTGGTCAGATATCTCGGCCGTCGGAGTGCTCGCCGGCATCGGGTTCACCGTGTCACTGCTCATCACGGAGCTCGCGTTTCCGGGACAGCCCGACACGGTCGCCGAGGCAAAGACCGCAGTCCTTGCGGCCTCGGTTGTCGCCGCATCGCTCGCGGCAATCGCCTTGCGGCTGCGAAGACGCTAGCCTCTGAGCATGGCTGCCGTAGGTGAACCCAGCATCGCGGACCTCGTCCGCAAGACAATCGCCGATGCCCAGAAACTCGTGCGGGCGCAGATTGCCCTCACCCAGGCCGAGCTCACGGCCACGAGCGAGTCGGTTGCTCGAGCCGGCATCTTCGCGGTGCTCGCGCTCGGGTGCGTGTCGCTCTTCGGGATCTTCATTCTCGTGACGATTGCCTACGTCTTTGTCGCCCTCGGCCTTCCCACCTGGGCTGGATTCGGCATTGTCAGCCTCGTCCTTCTCATTACCGCTGTCGTGTGCGGTCTCATCGCCCGAAATCAGGCCCAGCAGATCCAGGCGCCCAAGATCGCCCTGATCGAGCTGGCAAAGACCCGGGATTCCTTTGCCCCGGGCGATCAACCGGGTCGGTAGCCGGTGCCCCTGATCGATCCTGATCGGGTCATCGAGGCCCCGGGACCCTGGACACATCGCCAGGTCTCCGCGAACGGTGCCCGATTCCACGTCGTCGAAATCGGCGAGGGTCCGGCCGTCCTCCTCATTCACGGTTTCCCGATGTTCTGGTGGACGTGGCGGCATCAGCTCATCGCGCTCGCCGACGCCGGCTACCGGGCAATCGCCATGGACCTTCGCGGCTACGGCGGCTCCGATCACCCGCCCCACGGCTACGACCCGACAACCCAGGCCGCCGATGCCGCCGGCGTGCTGCGCAGCCTCGGCGTGCCGTCCGCCTATGTGATCGGGCACGGATGGGGAGCATTCGGCGCTTGGTCGATGGCCGTCCTCGAGCCGGCGATCATCCGAGGCATCGTCCCGATCTCAATGCCGCACCCGAGAGCCATGCGCAGCAACCTGCTCCGCTCGGGCCAGTGGACCACGCTCGGCTACATGCTCAACTTTCAGATGCCGTTGCTCCCCGAGCGATCACTGCGGCGACACGACGGGCACCGGATCGAAGCGCTCATGCGGCGGTGGTCAGCGTCGAAGGACTGGATCGATGAGCAGGGTGAGAACTACCGCTCAGCCTTCATGCGCTGGCCCACGGCGCATACCTCGATCGAGTATCACCGATGGGCGGTGCGATCCTTCTGGCGGTCTGACGGACTGCGGTTCATGTCGACCATGTCAGAACCGATCCAGGCCGATGTCCTGCACGTCCACGGGGTTCTCGATCCCATGCTGCTGAGCGCGAGCTGCGGCGGGAGC
>CALPZT020000189.1 GCA_943328365.2 Bifidobacterium breve
ATTCCTTGAACTTGGGCAGTCAGGTGGGGCTCATCCAGCCGAACCAGCTTCCGTCCAGTCCCTGCTCTCCCGTGCACTGCAGAGTGCCACGGACGTTGCAAAATTCGACGACCTACGGCCATTCACGGTGTCCGTGCTGCATCCGGGCCGAACCCTCATCGAGAAGCTACTGCGCATGAACAACTTCTCCCAAGCACGTGACTCAGAGCGGGACGCCAAGGGTTGGCCGCGCATCGGTAGGCAGTTCTACGACGTCTGGGCTCTGCTGGGGCCCTCCTTACGATTTAGGTGAGATGCGCACCCCGTAAAAATGACGAGCGTCTACGACCACACCACTCGGCGTTCAATGGAGACGAGTGTGGGCAATCCGAGGACCCAATCCCGTGGGAATACTCCCGCATTGTTAGTATGTGGCGATATTCCCGCATATTTGCCATGTGGGACTTTACACGCACTGTCGTTGGCGAAGCTGACAAGAGGCTGACAAGAGGAGGAACCATGGTGCAGCTCAGGGCGCGCAAGCCCCGGGACCTGTCAGCGGCACTCGTTGCGGCGCGACGAGGCCGCGGCTGGTCGCAGGCTGAGCTCGCGGATCGGATCGGCGTCGGACGAGACTACGTCGGCGACCTCGAGTCCGGCCAGTTCGGCCTTCAGGTGACACGCCTGATGCGGCTGCTGGGCGAGTTGGGCGTCGGCGTCGTGCTGACCTTGCCTGACGTCGTCGACGAGTCGCAGTCGGCCGATGCCTGACTCACTGGTCGTGCGCCTCCACGACCTCGTGGTTGGTCGCCTGACGCGGGGCAGCGACCCGTCGCGAGTCCGTTTGGACGTCGATGCGGGCTTCGACTCCGGGCAGATCACGCTCACCGAAAGCTTCACTGCCGTCCCCGGCGGCGAGCCGCCCAGCGATGCGGTGTCCAACTTCCTCGGCGGATACGTGCCAGAAGGCCATCACCGCCTGGTCATGGCCAGCCGGCGGGGCATCGACGCTGGGGACCTATTCGCGCTGCTACGCGAGTTCGGCGGCTCGCTGGCAGGCGCCTTAACGGCACGGCCACCCGACGACCCGGACGAGGCCCCAACGCCTGGGTGGCTGGAGCACCTGTCCGACGCGGCGCTGGGCGACCGGCTGCGACAAGCCCTGCGGGACACCGACCAGGCCGTGCCTGATGACAGCCGCTCAACTCTGCCAGGGTTCCAGCCGAAGGTACTCGCGCACAGGGTCGCCGGCGGGTGGGCGCAGCCGCATGGCTCGGCGCACTCCACGTACATCCTCAAGCCGCAGGTCCCGCAGCGTGCCAGTCGGCTGGTCGACGAGCACTACGGGCACCTCATGGCCCAGGCAGCCGGACTGTCCGGATTCTCCTCGGAACTCCTCGAGGCCGACGGCGTGACCTTCCTGGCGATCCAGCGATTCGATCGGCAGGTCCTCCCGGACGGCGCGGTGGGGCTCATCCACCAAGAGGACGCAGCGCAGGCGCTCGGCCTGGACTGGCGCACCGCGGATGCCAAGTTCCAGGACCCGCACTGGCCGGGCAATCCGTCTCGGGCGTCCGCCCAGCGCGTGGCGCAACTGCTCGCCTCCGGTCCGGGCGGCAGCACGCTGGTGCATGAGTGGGTTCGAAGGCTGGTACTCAGCATTCTCCTCGGCGACAACGATGCGCACGCCAAGAACATCGCTCTCCTGCACAGTGCGCATGGCAATGCCATGGCACCTGCGTACGACATCGTGCCGGGGCTCTTCGCACGCGACATGATCGACGAGGGCTTCCGGATGGCGTTCGCCGTCAACGGCACCTTCGACCACCGGCAGATGAGCGTCGATGCGCTGGTCGCCGAGGCCCAGTCGTGGCGCGTGACAAGCCCGGGTCTGGCCTCCTCCTCCGTGGAGGATGCAATCACCTCGTGCGCGGGCGCGATTCGCAACGTGGCCCCGCCAGCGGGCATCTCAGCGGGCCTCGTCGACAAGCTCACGTGGGCAGTTGATCGTCTGACAACCGGCGAGATGATCGGAACCTCTCCCTGGCAGGACGGAAAGTCCAGGAAGGCCGCCCGACGCCAGGGCCTGCCCCGCTCGGGGCACGCGCGACCGTCTCGGACCTGAGCCATCCGCCCGGTTGCTCCCCACACCAGGCCGTCCCCGCGTCGACCAGACGCCGCATGCTACGACCACAATGAATATGTGCGGGTCTGGGGCTTGCCGCCGTTACGACGCCCCGCCTCCAGCGGATGTCTTCGCAGCGAGCCGCAGCCCCCTCTCCTGCCACTACGGCAACTGGTGGGGGAACGGGCGTGACATACGTCGGCGTCATCTGCGACATGCTTACGACGGCGGCATCATGGGCTGCTTGGCGAGCAAGTTCCTAGTCCACGACACCGCGTAGAACTACATCTGTTCCAGACCGGCGGCAGCCAGAACAGACCGCGCCAAGCCCACTGCGTCCAGGTCCCGGTCGGTCTCCACTCGGAGTACTTCGCCCAGCCCCAGAGGTTCAGCGGTCCGGGGCACCTCGTCCAACTCGGGGAGCAGCGCGGCGTCGTAGTGCCCCGGATGGCGCTCGCGCTCGGCGTATCGGCGTCGGTTCTCGTCGAAAGGACAGGAGCACCACACCTCGATGACCCTCTCGACTGCCGCTCGACGCAGGCCCGCGCGAACGATGTCTCGCGTGTGGGGCGCCAGCCAGGACTCCACGATGGCAGGCGCTGGGCAGTCCCGCAGCAGGGTCCAGACGACTTCGCCGCTCGCCGCGCCGATGGCGCGTGAATCTTCACGGCTCGCGTAGCCCAACTCGTCGAGCAGCGTTTCCTTCACCGCATCCTTGGAGAACACTGGAAGCCGCAGCACCGCCGCGAGCCTATGAGCAGTCGTGGACTTACCAGACCCCGGTGGGCCGTTGACGATGACCGCCCAACGCACATCCCCGATGCTGCCGGACGTGGACCGCACGTTGTCGCCCATATCGCGACACCGTACCCCGCCAACGAGACGCCGCAGTCCCGGCGAGCGTCGCGACGCGCCAAGCCATCACGCCCCACCGCGAGAGCGCTGCCCGTGCACACGAGAAGCGAGGAAGTCTTCAGCCCCCGCGCTGGCGCCGGACGCCTTTCTGAGCCTACGCATGTGACGAGCCCGTTCCCCCACCTATTGCCGTGGTGGCTCTCCTGCCATTGAACGTGACAGGTCGCCTCAGCAAGGAGGGCGCCTTTTCTGGGGGTTTCGCCGTTCATGGTGGCCCGCGATGAGTCGATCGGTGCGTAGGTCGGCCGGGGCTCCTGTGCTGGGAGTTGCTATGCAGGGCCGGACGAGGTCAGGGCGTGGTGCCTCGCGCGGACTCCCACCGATGGGCGCAGATGTACGACCCCGAGGACGCGAAAATACGAAAAGGTGGCAACGAAACCACGACTAACCCAACGATTTCGTCGGGGTCGGTGATTGCGGCGGGGTCTTGAGCTCTGGGGGTTTGTCGTTGGGGGGCGTGGGTGTTCGTCCCGTGGGCCTGGGTGGCGGTCTCCGTGGTTCCGGTCGTGGGCGGTCGGGTGGTGGCGGCGGGGTCAGGCGGGTGCGAGTCGGGCGAGCCATGCGAGGTGCTTGAGGGCGTCGTGGACGACTGCTGCCCAGGGCCAGGCTGGGTCGATGTCGACGATCCGGCGGCGTGCGGTGGTGACGTACCGTGCGGCGGTGGAGAAGAGCTTGAGGCGCAGGGCCTTGGGCTGGGCGACGCGCCAGGTCCCGGTGAGGGCGAGCTGCTGGGTCCAGGCGGTGAGGTCCATGGCGAGCAGGACGACCTGTATCCAGATGGCGTTGGAGGCGGCGTCGGAGTAGGGCAGGTTCGTCAGCCCGGTGTCCTTCGCGTCCTTGATGCGGTCCTCGCAGCGGGCCCGCTGGCGGTGGCGGGCCTCGAGCGCGGGCAGGCCAGGTGACGGGTCGTTGGTGGCGAAGCAGGTGACGCGGTGGCCATCGGTGTCGGTGAGGGTCAGCTGCGCGCCGGGGTGGGCGCGTTCCTTCCGGGCGACGACGCGCATCCCGGCGGGCCAGTCGCCGAGGTCGAGCAGGCCGGTGATCTCGGCGACCCACGCGCCGTCGCGCGGCTGTCCGCCTGCGTCGATCGCCGGGACCCAGGCGCTTTCCTCGACGGTGTCGATCGCGGCCTTGAGGTGGGCGAGGAATCCGGGGAATCCCACCGAGTAGGCCAGCCCGGCGTCGGCGAGGTGGTGGGTGAAGGCCTTGGTGCCGCCGGCGGAGTCGGCGCGGACCAGGACCCGGTCCCGCTGGTCGGAGTCGAGCTGGGCCAGTGCCAGGGCGGTGACGGCGACGTGGTCGGTCGCGGTGTTGGACCCGGCGTTGCCCGGTCGCAGGATCGCGGCCAGCGGCGTCCCCGTCCCTGCGGCGCCGTGGTCGGCGAACGCCAGGATCGGGTGGAAGCCGAAGCCGCGCTTGTAGTTCGGCGCGGCGAGCTCCTTCTCGGAATGGGACGCGACCAGGGTCGCGTCGATGTCCACGATGACGTGCCCGTCGACCAGTGGCAGGGCCCCGCCGGGCAGCAGGCCCGCCGCTGCCCTGGCCTGGGCGCGGGCGGCGGCGATCCCGGCGATCGCGGCTCCCGGGTCGCGGGCGAGGTCGTCGACGATCCGCGACATCGTCGGGTCGGAGGCGACCATCCCGAACAG
>CALPZT020000190.1 GCA_943328365.2 Bifidobacterium breve
AGTTCGAGATTGCCCCGCACATGGAGACGCGGCCGTTGATCGCCATGTTCTGAAGCGCCGCGGCGAACTGCCAGCCGCCGACATTGTCGAAGAACAGGTCAATGCCATCGGGGGCCGCGCCCGGCAATTCGGCGGCGAAGTCGCCATCGCGGTAATTGATGACGACGTCGAAGCCGCAGTCGTCACGCAACCATGCGCACTTCTCGGCGCCGCCGGCACTTCCGATGACCCGGCCGGCTCCCAGGAGCCGGGCGAACTGCCCGGCCATCGACCCGACCGCACCCCCCGCGCCTGAGACGAGCACGGTCTGACCGGGCTGGAGCCTGCCGACGGGAAGAAGCCCTGCATACGCGGTAAAGCCGGTCTGCCCGAGAGAGCTGAGCCATGCCGTCGCGGGCGCTACCGAGATATCGCACAGCGTGGCCGCTGCATCATCGACAACCGCGTACTCACGCCAGCCGAGCCGGTGGCGAACCGTGGCGCCAACGGGAAGTTTCGGCGATGAGGATTCGACGACGACCCCGACGGCGGATCCATCAAGCGGGCCCCCGATGGTGAAGTTCGTCGTGTACTGCTTCTCCCCCGGATCCATGCGGCCCCGGGTTGACGGGTCCAGGCTCATGTACTGGTTGCGCACGAGCGCCTGGCCCGCCGCCAGCTCCGGAAGTTCGATGGTGCCGAGGCTCAAGTCGTCAGCGACGAAGGTGCGGTCGGGGCGCCTCGCGAGGATGACGGCGGTCGTCTGGTTCACGAATTTGCCTGGCGCAGGGCGCGAGCCTCAGGTGTGCGGCCGACCCAGCCAAGGACCTGGAAGTCGACATCGCGGATATCGCCTTCGAACCAGACACCCTTGTCGTCGAAGACTCCGTAGCTCTCCGACTTCGGATCTCGGACGTCGACGAGGCCGACCTCGTTCACGGAGTAGACCAGCCCCGTTATCGGGTGGTTGTATACCTTGGCCATCGGGACTCCTCGCGAGCGATCAGCGATACACGGTGCGGATCAGAACATTCCGAATCTCAGACTACACAACTTGTCTCGGGGTACAGTAACTCCCCGCACCACGCGAATGCGCATCAACCCAGAAGGAGCATGCGATGCCAGCATCGGCTCTCCCGACCGAGCTCGTCCAGATCGCCTTCACCGTTCCCGACCTCGAGGCGGCTTGCCGCGAGTGGGCCGAGCGGGTCGGCGCCGGGCCATTTCTCATCCGTCAGCACATGCAGGTCATCGCCACCCACGACGGCGAGCCCGCCATCTACGACCACAGTGCCGCCTTCGGCCAGTGGGGGCCCCTCATGCTCGAGCTCGTGGAACTGCACGAATGCTCGCCAGCACCGTTGAACGACGCATTTCGACACTCAGCACCCAATGCCGTCAACCACTACGCGTACTTCGTCGAGGACCTCGCGGCCAGCAGCGCCGCACTCCAGGAGCAAGGGTTTCCGCTCATGATGGAACTCGTCTCGTCATCGGGTATGCAGGTCCACTTCCTCGACGGCCGCAGCACGATCGGCGGCCTCATCGAGATCTACGAGGGTAACGAGCACATTCGAGCTCATTACGCCAATGTTGCCGAGTTGGCACGTGGCTGGGATGGCTCCGATCCGGTGCGGTACAT
Source organism: Bifidobacterium breve (assembly GCA_943328365.2). GTDB lineage: Bacteria > Actinomycetota > Actinomycetes > S36-B12 > S36-B12 > WLND01. The sequence goes on from CALPZT020000190.1 coordinate 1,622, forward strand.
GTAGGTGCCGTCCGGCAGCATCCAGATCCGTCCGCCCCGCTTTTTGCATCACCTGCCAAGTGAGTGATCTGGCTTGGCACCAGCATTCAGGAATGGAGGCTCACCATGGGAGCAACCGGAGTACTGGCCACGCTCGTCTCGCCCATTGGGCGCCGCGACGAGACACTCGCCGCGCTGCAGGCACTCGAGGCTGCTGCGGCAGCCGAGCCCGGCACGACCCTGTTCTCGATCAACGAGCATCGCGACGAGCCCGGCACCTTCAGCGTGTTCGAGCGCTACGAGAGCCAAGCCGCAGTCGATGAGCATCGGAACAGCCCGGCAATGCAGGCCTTCCGAGAGGCGCTTACGACCCTCGGCATTCGTCCGACACTCACGTTCACGCAACCCATAGATTCGGCCTGAGCAGGCCGGTAGCCCGGAAGCGCCGGCCACCGTTCAGCGGTGGGCACTGGCCGTGCTCAGCGATTCGTGAGCAGATCACCCTCGCCGATGAAGTGTGCGTGGTCATTGAAGGTGAGGAGCGACAGGCCGCGCGATCCCGAGATCACGGTGGTGATGGAGGCGTTGACGCTCACCCGGTTGAGGGCGATGACCCCATGTGCATCGAGCCCGAGGAGTTCGCCTACGACTGCCGCGGTGACTCCAGCCGACGTCGCAACAATGGCGTCTGAACCCTTTGGCGTGCGCGCGGCGATGTCGCGCAGCGCCTCGAGCGCCCCGCCGCTGAACTCCACCCACGACGTGCTCGCACCATCGATCCACGCCCGCATCTCGGCGTCGAGCTCAACCTGGAACTCCTGCGACGTCAAGCCGCCTGATGCTCCTGCTCCCCCGAGCCGGCTGTCGACGAGCGCGTGGGCGTCGAACTCATTCCAGCGCTCATCGGTGAGCAGTCGCGCGCCATCGACGCCGAGTTCGCCCGCGATGATCTCTGCGGTACGCCGCTGACGCTGGAGTGACCCGCTCACCATGACCGGGGTGCGCATTGGCGCACTGACGCCCCTGCGCGCGAGTTCGCGCCCCGCAGCACTCGCCTGCACCCCGCCCAGCGGCGAGAGAAGGTCGTAGTTGTCGGTTCCGAAGCTCGCCTGGCCATGCCGGACGAGATGGACAACCGGCATGTCAGGCTCCCGGAAGGAGTACCAGTGGTCGGGCAAGGAGCTCGGCAATCGTCTGCAGGAACTCCGCGGCGGGCGCACCATCGACGGCACGGTGGTCGAAGGTCAGGCTGAGCGTGAGGACATTCGTCTTCACGAAGCGGTCATCGTCCCAGCGCCCGGACTCGCGTAGGCGTCCGACGCCGAGGATCCCGACGTTGCCGGGGTTGATGACCGGGGTGAAGAAATCGACGCCATACGTGCCGAGTGACGTGACCGCGAAGGAGCCACCCTCAAGTGCATCGAGCGAAATCGACCCGGCTCGGCAGCTCTCGGCCAGATCGCGCGCGACCCTCGCCAGCTCGAAGATCGACAGGGTGTCGGCGTCGCGAATGACCGGCACCATGAGCCCGCCGGGCACCGCGACGGCCATGCCCATGTGGATCCTGCGCAGCAGGTGGATCTCACGGTCGACGATCGTGGCATTGAGGATCGGGTGCTTGCGAAGCGCGAGGGCTGCGGCCCGCACGACGAAGTCGTTGAGCGAGGGCACCTGCATGCCGAGGTCGCGGTACTGCTCCTTGAGGGTGCCTCGAAGATCGACGACCTGATCCATGCAGACCTCGAACCCGTGCGTGAGCTGGGCCATCTCGGTGAGGCTCTGCACCATGCGCGCCGCAATCGTTCCGCGCATGCCCTTAAGCGGAATGATCGACGCGCTCTCCTGGCCGGGCGGGAGGATGGATACGGAACCCGAGGCAGTCGGCTCAGCGACTCCCTGCCCAGAGATCGCCTGCCCGGAGATCGCCTCGCGGACATCCCTGCGCGTGACGTAGCCGGTCTCGGTCTGCACGGCATTGACATCGATGCCGGCCTGCTGTGCATCGCGTCGCGCGAGCGGCGACGTGACCTTGGCTGCATGGCTCCGCGCCAACTCCTCGACGTCCTCGGACACCACCCGGCCACCGGGGCCGGTTCCGCGCACCGATGCAAGGTCGACGCCGAGCTGCGCGGCCACGCGCCGGGCATTCGGGGAGATGAAATGGCGGCCGGACGCAACACCCGAGCCGGTGGTCGCAATACTGCTTGAGACCTCAGCCGGGGTGTCGGAGCTCGGCTGAGGAGACGAGTCACTCGTGCCCGCCGGCAGTGCTGCGACCGGAGTTGCGCCTGCCGGGGCAGTCTCACCCGGGGCAGTCTCACCCGGGGCAAGCAGCCAGCCGAGCACCGACCCGGGGGCGAGCGTCGCGCCATTGCCGACGGCCCGGGCGATGATGCCCTCGGCCTCGGCCTCGACATCGACATCGATCTTGTCGGTGGCAAGGCGGAGCAGCGGCATGCCGATCGTGATGACATCGCCATCCGCGACAAGCCACTCGTCGACCGTGCCCTCCTCCATCGTGAGGCCGAGCTTCGGAAGCAGGACTTCGATGGCCACGGCTAGCTCCGCTCGACCAGCTGGCGGGCAGCTGCGGCAATACGTGCAGCGTCAGGGATATACGCGTTCTCGAGGACCGGGGCATACGGCACCGGCGCGAACGGGGCGGCGAGCCGGGTAACCGGTGCGTCAAGGTAATCGAAGGCCGACTCCTGGATCTGAGAGGAGATCTCAGCGCCAATACCGCCGAACTCCACCGCCTCATGCACGATGAGCACCCGGTTGGTCTTCTTGACGGAGGCAACGATCGTGCCAATGTCGAGCGGCTGGACGGTGCGCGGATCGATGATCTCGGCCGAGATGCCCTGATCCTCGAGCGCCTGAGCGGCCTTCGTCGCCTCGACGACCATGCGGCCGATCGCAACAATGGAGACGTCAGCGCCCTCGCGAACCACATTCGCGACGCCAAGGGGAACCTCGTAGAGCTCCTCCGGCACGGGCCCCTTCATGCCGAGCATCTTCTTGTTCAGCACGACGATCACCGGGTTGTCGTCGCGG
>CALPZT020000191.1 GCA_943328365.2 Bifidobacterium breve
GCTCACTTCCTCATCATTCATCCCGATGGGCACTCTGCCAGTGGCCGGATGCGAGAGCTTCAACGCCCGTCATGTCGCCACGTCGGAGCCTTCGCCTGCGACCACCGATGGGGTCGGGCATCGATGGAGCGTTGACACGCGAGACAGCTCTGCAAACGCTGGGGAACAACACGTAGCGAAGGGTCAATTCCAGGCACGAGCGAACGACACCCGCAGGACCGATCATCCGATATCTCCGGGGCGCTTCGCGCGCAGGGGCTCCGTACGAGGCCATGCCGCACCATCCGGCTGAAGCAGCGGCGGATCCTTGTCCGACGGGCGCTGGCGTGCTGTCCTCGCGCCTCTGACAGACTTCTGGTCCGCGATTGCCGACCTCGCACCAGACGAAGGAAATCTCCATGGGCCCGATCGAAGACGAGCAGGTCTTCTTGGACGGCGCATACGTCACCCTCGCGAACCTCATCGTGCACCTTGATGAGCGAATCTCGCGGCTTCGCTCGGCCCCCTCCGTCGGTACCGTCCAGGACGAGCTCGAGCGCCAGGCGCAGTTCGAGAACCTCATGCATCAGCTGAAGGCCGCTCGGCTGGCTGACTCGAGGCTGTGCTTCGGCCGGCTCGATACCGATGAGGGCGAGTCCTTTCATATCGGCAGGATCGGCCTGCGCGACGAGCACGGAGACCCTGTGCTGCTCGACTGGCGGGCACCGAACGCCGCGGGCTTCTACCAGGCGACCACCGTGAATCCGATGGGCGTCGAGCGCCGGCGCCGCATCGTCACCAAGGACCGAACCGTCACTCATGTCGAAGATGAGGTCCTCGCCGACCCCACCTTCACCTCCGTCGATACCGATGCCGCGGCTGCTGCGGTCGAGGCTCCACGTGAGGGCCGGATGGGCGACATCATCGCGACCATCGCGGCAGATCAGGACGCCATCGTCCGCAGCCCGCTCGCCCAGATCACCGTCGTCGAGGGCGGTCCTGGCACCGGCAAGACCGTCGTCGCACTGCACCGCGCAGCGTGGCTCCTCTACACCTACCGCGACAAGCTCGCGAAGGACGGCGTCCTCGTCATCGGACCATCGACCGCATTTCTGCACTACATCGAACAGGTGCTTCCGAGCCTGGGCGAGACCGATGTCGTGCTCCTCACGCCAGGCCAGCTCTTCCCCGGAATCACCGCCACGCGCAGCGATCCTGCGGCGATGGCGGCTATCAAGGGCGATCTGCGAATGGCTGCGGTCATCGCGGCTGCGGTCGAGCACCGACGCCGCATCCCCGACCACGATGTCACGATCACCCTTGACGACGGATCGAAGATCGCGATCACTGCTCGCCAGCTGGCCGACGCCCGCAGGAGCGTTCCGCGGACCGCCTCGTTCCACGGCGGCCGCGACCAGTTTCTCACCCGAGCCCTCGATCTGCTCTCCCGCGATCGATGCCGGCGCAGGTCGGAGGATCCGAGCGACGAGGACCATCGGCGCGATGCCCTCGCCGACATCGTCGACGACCCTGCGGTGCGGCGAACCCTCAACCTCATGTGGTTGCCCATCAGCCCCGAACGCCTCGTCCATGCTCTCATCAGCGATCCGCCGACACTTGCGCGTGCCGCAAAGGGCATTCTCACTGCAGCGGAGCAGCGGACCTTGACTTCAATCGTCTCTCCCGACTGGAGCATTGACGACATCCCGTTGCTCGACGAGGCCGCGCATGTGCTCGGCGACTACATCCCGCCGCGCCCGCGGGCCGCGGACGAGTTCGAGGAGGGCATGGCCGAGCTCTCGGTCAGCGATCCCTTCGCGGGAGGTCTCACGACCACGGTCGCTGAGCGGGCCCTCGAGGACCGCGAGTGGATCTATGGCCACGTCGTCGTCGACGAGGCTCAGGAACTCTCGAAGATGGCCTGGCACTGCGTAGCCAGGCGATCGACCCGTCGATCGATGACGGTGGTCGGCGACCTGCAGCAGACAACGCACCCCGCAGGCGCGAGGGACTGGCAGGAGGCGCTCGGCGGCATCGGCGGCACGATCGATCTCCATACGCTCACCGTGACCTACCGAATCACCCGTCAAACAGCGAAGACTGCCGTCGACTGGCTCACGCGGGCCGGCGGCACTGCGCCAGCCCTGCAGCCGATCCGCGAAGGCGAGCCGACCGAGCATGCGAGCGTCAAGGTCGCCGATCTGGCCGAGCGGATTCGCCGCTTGGCCGAGGCGACGGAGGGCCGATCGTGCGTCGTTGTCGCTGACAACGCCTACGCCCGCCTTGCCCAGATGCTCCGCCAGTCGAGCGGCGAATTCGGCACCGGCGATACCGCCTTGGATTCACCGATCGCCGTGCTCACGGCCCGGGAGACCAAGGGCCTGGAGTTCGACACCGTGGTCGTCGTCGACCCGGAGGCCATCAGCGAGCAAGCAGCGCGGGGATCTGACATCTATGTTGCCTGCACCCGCGCGACGAAGCGACTGGTGCTCGTGTCGCTCGTCTCCTCCTAGTGTTCGCTACCGTGTCAGGCATGGACACTCGCACCCGAACATGCATTCGCGCGGTCGCTCTTCTTGCGGCCGTCACGTTCCCGCTCGCAGCCTGCTCGTCAGGAGACTCGACGCCGCAGGTCGGTCAGTCGTCCGCTGCGGCCGCCTCCCCCACTGCGCCTGCCATCGACCCGGTAGCCGCCTGGGCCGACGGCGTCTGCAGTGCCGCCTTCGGCGTTCGCGACAACGTGCAGGCGATCAGCGAGGATCTCGCCTTCAACCCCATGGAGGCCGCCACGGCAGGCGACCAGATTCGAGGCAATCTCGAGGCCAGAAGCGACGAGATTAGCCTCGCCGTCGAGGAGCTCGGCACGCAGATCGGCAAGGTGCCGGTCGACGTTCCCGAAGCGCTCGCCCTCGCGACGACATTCGAAACGCAGTACGCCGCCCTCCAGCGGTCAATCGATGAGGCTCGCACATCTCTGGACGCCACGATCGCGTCCGGAGACGTCATCACCTTCGGGATCAATGCCGCCGCGTCGATCGGGGCAATTCGGGCTGCCGCGGAGGCAAGCGGCACGCTCGCCTCCGCGCTCAGCGACGCCACGAAGGGCAAGCAGGACGCTGCATCCGAAGCCTTCGCTGCATCAGCGGTGTGCGAGGCGCTCATGAACGGATCGCCGCGTCCGTCGTGAGCGCCCTGACGTCAACCCGCCCCGTTAGTCGTTCATGAACTCCAAGGTCACGGTGCTGCGTTCGGCGACCTCACCCGACGGGCTGGTGAGCGTGAAGGTGAGCTTCGTGATGCCCGAGTTCGAGGGCTTGACGGTCACGACGCTATGGCCCGGCGCGCCCATGAGGCCGTTGTTCGGAGCCACGTAGCTGACCTTCGAGACCCGCGCAGCCGCGGTGTTCTTTCCGGTCTTGACCGTGTAGGCGTAGCCCGTCGTGATATTGGATTCGATCGAGAACTTGACCGAGTTGCCGCCGGGCACCGACACGTTGAGATTGCCGCTGCTCGGAATCGACCGAATGACCGTCACGCCACCCGAAGACTTGGCGGCCGAGTCACCGGAGGGCTGGCTCGCGGAGGCCGATCCGGTCGCGGGCAGCATGATCGCGGCGAAGAGGCCCAACGCCAAGGCAGTGCGTGCAAGTGGCTTCATATTCAGCTCCGGCTCGAAGGGCAGCGATGCTGCCCAGGTTGAGAGCATCGTGCGGGAGGGCACACGCTCACGTACTAGGTGATCGTATAGATGCGATAGACCGCATAGGCATTCCACTGCCCGTCGACACCAGGAGCAGACGCACGGACGTTGCATGATCCACTGCGCCGGGCAATGACCCACGTTGCTTCACTGGCTGAGCGGATGAGCTCGCACACCCCCCGGCCCTTCGTCACCCGCCATTCGACGGCCTGCCCGGCCGTGGTGACCAAGCCTGCGCGGCCAAGCTTCATGCGCTTCCCGCGGGCAATCGCGCCGCTCGCCGGCGCAGCGAGGGGCGCCGTCTGCCATCCGGGCGCGAGGAGGATGCGGTAGGTATTGGACGCCCCTCCATAGCCATTGCCCGGCCTTGTCAGCGCCGTGAGGGTGCACGATCCCGACCCAGCCTGCGCGGTGACCCTCGCACCCGAAAGCGCACAGGATCCGGCAATGGCGAGCTGCACCGGCATTTGCGACTCCGCCGTTGCGACGAGCGACATCGAGGTGCCATTCATGAAGGTCACCGATCCGCCCGGAGTCCATGCGGCAGCAGCACCCACCGGGTCGACCGTGATCGAATCCGGACTTGCAGCGGCTGCGGTGCCCGTCGAAAGCCCGGAAAAGAGAAGGGTCGCTGCTCCGATGACGATTCCGACCCGCATGCCGACCTCCCATTTGCCCAGACCGTGAATCCCACCTTACGTCCGGTCTAGGGAGACAAGGCCCCTTCGGCCGGTCATCTCGGGAACTGGGCGCGAACCGATGCACTCGCCGGCCTCGACCTGATCGTCTGGCCGGGCTGGTGGATCGCGCTCGCTGCCCTCGTGGCAATCCGCCGCGTGTGAGAGGCTACTGCGGGGGTGGGCCACCGTGCCTGACCTCAACGAATCTGCCGACCGACGCACCGAGGAGCGCCATGTCCGTCCCTTCACTTCCGATGAATGATGGCCGATCAA
>CALPZT020000192.1 GCA_943328365.2 Bifidobacterium breve
ATCGCCGGGTAGGCGAACTTGCCGGCCTTGGCTCGGTCGAGCATCTGGCCGTAGACCTCGGGGGATGCAATAGGCATCTGTGACTCCTGTTGTAAAGGATGAAGGACCCTCGAACGGGCTCATCCTTCCATTAGGACAGCGTTTGCATTCCGGCAGGTTCGCTCGAAAGTTGCCGGACGGACCGGAAGAGCAGCGCACCGAGAACGGCTGCCGCGGAGACGGCGGCCGCGATGAAGAATGCCGCCCTCGCCCCGACGCCGGCGATGAGCGGGCCCGCGAGCGCTAACCCGATCGGCCCGAACATGAGCGAGCCCATGGCGTCGTACGCGCTCACGCGTGACAGCGCCTCCCGGGGGATATTCGTCTGCATGGCGGTGAACCACCACACAGCGAGGAGTTCGAGGCTTACCCCGAAGGCGAAGGAGCCGACCGCGACCCAGATGAGCGGCAACCCCAATGCGAGGGTGATGAGCCAAAGGGGCAGCGCGAGCGTCGCAAGTAAGCCGATGACCAAGGGCCGCTGCACCCGAAGCCGGCTCGCGACGAGCGCCCCCAGGAGCAGTCCAATCGATTGGAAGGTCATGATCAGGGCCCAACCGGCTGCGCCCCCGTAGATCTCGCGGGCGAGCACCGGGCCCATCACCTCTTCGGCGCCTCGCCAGACCATGACGATGAAACTGAATGCCCCGACGACCACCACGACCCAGCGATAGGACCAGAACACCCGCCACCCGTGGGCGAGGTCCGCCAATGTCGACTCGCCGGACCTGTGCGGTGTGGACACGTCGCGCATCGAGAAGACGAGGGCTCCCGCGACGAGGAATGACAGGGAGTCAACGGCGATGGCCCAGCCGGAGCCGACGAGTGCGACGAGCAGCCCGCCGATGGCGTTGCCGGCGATGAGGCCGCCGTTCGAGGCGACGCTCACGAAGGCATTGGCCGGCTGCAGGTGCTCCTCCTCGACGACGTCGGGTACCAGACCGCTCATCGCCGGCCACCACAACGCATTGAGGCAGCCGGAGATCGCGCCGAGGATCGCGAGCAGCGCAACGGTGGCGTTGCCGGTGAGAAAGAGGACCGCGGTTGTCATGACGAATGCGCTCAAGATGATGTCGGTGACGGCGATGACGCGTGCCCTGCCGAGACGATCGGCGATGACCCCGCCGATTGGCAGAACGAGGACGAGCGGCAGCGCCTGCGCGGCGAGGACGATGCTCAGCGAGGTGGGTGTGGCACCGGGAAGCGACAGCACGCCGAAAGCGATCGCAATGGGCGCAACGCCGTTGCCGATGTTGCTGATCGTCCGGGCGAGAAAAAGTCTGCGAAAGCGGGCGTTACCGAGAAGGGCTCGGGATGACGACGGCTCAGGCACGACGCCACCTTAGGCGCATCAGCCGACGCGCCCGAGCAGGTAGTCGCGCCGTGCGAGCAGCACCTCGAGGGGCGCGGATGCCGATGGCGGCCCGGGCACCGCCCTGCGCAATTCGACGTGGACCTCGGCGTGACTGCTCGTCGATCGCGATGCCCATTGGCCGACGAGGCCGTGCACCTCGCGCCGGAGGGCATCGACATCGCGCCAGGTCGCGCCGCCGCTGGCGTCGTCGTCCTCGAGATCGTCGAACAGCGTTGCCGGGCCGCGCTTGCGCAGCTCTGTGTCGCGGGCGGCGAGGAGGGTGGCGGTCTGCTCGGCGGTGAGGAGGCCGGGGAGCCCGAGGAATTCTTCGTCCTCAGGGCTGACCTCTGCGGTGATCGCTCGACCGCCCTGGAGCAGGTGGGCGAACTCGGCCTCGGCGTCGAGGGCGGTGAACTCTGCGGCCCCGGGCTCAGGTGCCATGCGCTCGACCACGAAGTCGCCGAGGCCCTCCTCCACCGATGCCACCCGAACGACGTGATTGCGCACCTCCTCCATCTCGGCGGCGAGGGCGAGGAGGGGTTTGACCGCAGGGAGGAACACGGTGGCGCTCTCGCGCGGGTTTCGAGCGCGGACGACGCGCCCGATTGCCTGCGAGAAGAAGAGGGGGGTCCGGTAGGAGGTTGTCCAGACGCAGACATTGAGCCGGACGATGTCGACGCCCTCCGACACCTGTCGGACCGCGACCATCCAGCGCTCGAGGCCCTTGTTGAATGCCTCGATCTTCTTGCTCGAACGCGGATCATCGGAGAGCACGAGCACGGCCGCATGCCCGGTGACCTTCTTCACGAGCTTCGCGTACTCGCGTGCGGTCTCCTGGTCGGTGGCAAGCATGAGGGCGGCGGCATCGGGGGTGCCGGACTCGCGGAGGTCGGTGAGGCGTTGGTCGGCGGCGGCGATGACGTGGGGGATCCAGTTGCCGCCCGGATCGAGCGCGGTGCGCCAGGCGGCCTCCTCCATGCGCTTGGACTCGTTGCCGGAGAGGGAGGCGCTGAGGACGTCGCCGGCGGAGTTCATCCAGCGGCTCGTGCCCGAGTAGGCAGCGAACACGACCGGGCGCACGACGCCGTCGGCGAGGGCCTCGCCGTAGCCGTAGGTGTAATCGGCGTCGGAGAGGAGGTCGCCGTCACCTGAATCCTCATACCGGACGAACGGAATGCGCTCGTTCGGGTTCGTCCGGAACGGCGTGCCGGTGAGGCACAGGCGGCGGGCCGCGACGCTGAACGCCTCGACCACGGCATCGCCCCACGAGAGGCTGTCGCCCGCGTGGTGGATCTCGTCGAGGATGACGAGGGTTCGCTTTGCCTGGGTGCGCGCGCGGTGGAGCATGGGGTGGGACGCGACCTGTGCGTAGGTGGTGATGTAGCCGTCGGTGCCGGGACGGACGGGGCCGACGCTGTTCTTCAGGGTGGGGTCGAGGAGCAGGCCGGAGCCTGACGCGGCATCGGCCCACTGGGTTCGAAGGTGGTCGGTCGGGACGACGACGATGATGCGATCGATGAGCCGAGCCTCACGAAGTCGGCTGGCGAGGGTGAGGGCGAAGGTGGTCTTGCCGGCCCCAGGGGTAGCGGTGACGAGGTAATCCTCGGGCTTGCCGGCCTCGTACTTCTCGAGGGCCTCCCGCTGCCAGAGGCGCAGTTCCCGGGGTCGAATGCTCATCTGGGCCGAGTCTAACCGAGGCGCCTGACAGCGGATCGCGCTCTACGGGCGCTGCCCGAAGGCGTGCCGGCGGATCCAGGCGTGCATCGCGATTGCCGCCGCGGCGCCCGCATTGATCGACCGCGTCGACCCGAACTGGGCGATCGAGAGCACGGCGCTGCACGAGGCGCGGGCCTGCTCGGAGAGCCCCTCGCCCTCCTGCCCGAAGAGCAGGACGCACTCGCGGGGCAGGTCGAAGGTCTCGAGCGGCACGGATCCGGGCAGGTTGTCGATGCCGATGAGCGGCACCCCCGCGGAGGCGCACCATGCCGCCAGCTCGCCGGCGTCTGCGTGGTAGCGAACATGCTGGTAGCGGTCGGTCACCATCGCGCCGCGCCGGTTCCAGCGGCGGCGACCCACGATGTGGACCTCCGCCGCCATGAACGCGTTCGCCGTGCGCACGACGGAGCCGATGTTGAAGTCGTGGGAGAAGTTCTCGATCGCGACATGGAAGCCGTGACGGCGCCTGTCGAGATCCTCGACGATGGCCTCGAGCAGCCAGTACCGGTACTCGTCGACCACGTTTCGGCGGTCACCGGCGGCGAGCAGTTCAGGGTCGAACCAGGGCTCGGTCGGCCACGGCTCGGCATGCGGCCCCACGCCGACAGGCACGTCACCGATTTCCACCCCGGTGACGATAGCCTCAATGGCATGCATGCGCTTACGACTGTCGTCGATGCCCTCGGTCCTGATCCCGAAGCCCTCCTGCGCAGTTTTGGGGCGGTGGCGTTCTGGGTGGTGCTCGGCATCATCTTCGCGGAGTGCGGTCTGCTCATCGGCTTCTTCCTGCCGGGCGACTCGCTCCTCTTTATCACCGGCATGCTCATCGCCCAGGGGTTCATCGCCTTCAATATCTGGGGAGCGGTCGCGCTGCTCATCGCCGTCGCGATCCTCGGCAACATCGTCGGCTACTGGATCGGTCACAAGGTGGGTCCGGCGATGTTCCGAAAGCCCGACTCCAAACTCTTCAAGCGCGAATACGTCGACAAGACGCATGCCTTCTTCGAGAAGTATGGCGCCCGGGCGATCGTGCTCGCCCGGTTCGTGCCGATCGTGCGCACCTTCATCACGGCCATCGCCGGGGTCGGCCGCATGGACTTCGGCCGCTTCCTCACCTTCAGCGCCATCGGTGCCGTGCTGTGGGCCGGGCTCGTCACGCTCGCCGGCTACTTCCTCGGCAATATCGAGTTTGTGAAGAAGAACGTCGAGATCATCCTCATTCTCGTTGTCGTCGTGAGCATCCTGCCGATCATCATCGAGGTCATCAAGCATCGTCGCGAGCGATCCCGCGCCTAGCCGGCACGGCACATACCCATGACGAAGGCGTGAGGATGGCGAATCCACCGTCTGTTCTTATGGTCGAACTGCTCATGTCAGCCGACCGACTCATCACGGCGGCCCAGGCCGCTTCGACACCGGCTGACCCGTCAGCGTGGGCTCCCGCTGTCGTCGTCGGTCACCTCAGCCTCGTCGACACCGAGGTCTGGCTCCC
>CALPZT020000193.1 GCA_943328365.2 Bifidobacterium breve
CGAGGAGACGTCCAGCGGGCCCCGGATCCACATCGGGCGCCTGGTCGTGCGACTGTGCTGCGCCCTCGGACATGACCGTTATCCTAGGAGCCAACAGTGAGTCCCTTCGGACCTGAGGCGTGAGGCAACAAGCTATGGCCGAATCATTGTCACCGGTAGAAGTCGCTCACGAGGCCCATCGTCACAGCAGTCATGGTTCCGGCCACGAAACCGCCTCCGGGCACCAACGGATTCTCCAGATTTTTGAGGCGGCGCTCCTCGCAGGCGTCACCATCCTCGCCGCCTGGTCGGGCTTCGCGGCGGCGTCGTACGGCACAGACTCTCGCGTGGCCTTCGCGGCATCCGCGCGGGCTGATACCGACGGCGATGAGCAGGCTCTCGAAGCGCGGTCCGTCGAAAACTTCGACGAGGCGGCCTTCAACGCATGGCTTGTCACCGATCTGCTGGGCGATGGACCGCGGGCCGACGTTGCCCGAGAGCGATTCAGCCCGGCACTCGAGCAGGCCTTCGATGCATGGATCCAGCTCGATCCGGAGACCAACGCCTCCGCTCCCGCGACACCGTTCGTTATGGATGAGTACGCACGCCCATTGCTCCGGTCGGCTGAGACCTTGCGACTCGAGGCCGACAGGTTCAACGAGGAAGGCATCAAGCTCGGTGCCCTTGGCGATCAGTACATCAGACTGACGGTCTTCCTTGCCGGGGTTCTCTTCCTCATCGGTATCGGCAGTACCTTCACCGTCGTACCGGTTCGCTACACACTCATCGGCGTCGGGCTCGTCCTTCTCTCGATCGCACTCGTCATCCTCTTCGCGCTTCCACAGCCAGCCTTTGACTTCTCAACCTCCGTCGATCTGCGCTAGGCACGATCACCGAGTCGCCAGTTCTGCGAACTCCTCGGCTCTCGTCGCGAAGTTCTGACAACCTTGGGCATTGATGTCGAGAGGAAGGCAAAGGAGGACGGCCCATGCGCACCTTCACGAAGTACCTTGCCGCGATCATCGGATCAGTCATCGCGTTTGTCGCTCTGAGCGGCGGAACTGCATGGCTGCTCGTTGGCAACGCCGACAATGCGACATCGACCGCCATGTCCGTGATCTCGCAGGATCTGGCGGGCAAGGCTGCCGGCTCCGTGCTCGTCGAGAGTCTTGCGAGCGAGGCCGATCCAGCAGTCAAGGCCGAACTGGAACGCGAGTCCGGCCCATTGGCCGACGCTGCCGCGGTAGGCCTGCGCGCGTCCGAGGCGGCGATCTCCATGGCCATTCACGGCGTCTACTCCGCTGTGAATGCAGCCTCGAGTGTGGTGGTCGACCTGAAGCCGGTGCTCTCGGCGGTCGCCGTCGAGCTTCACCGGGTTGATTCGAGGATCCCAGCCGATCTCGGTGCCATGTCGGCTGGGGCCCCGGACGACAGCGACATGAATATTGATGTCGATGGATCGAAGCTGGGCATTCTTCGGACGACCTTCTCGATCATCGGCGCCTGGTGGGTTCTCCTCATCGTGGCACTCGCGCTGCTCGTCCTCGCCGGCTTGTGCGATCGCCGAGCACCGGTTCGCCGTTGGAGGGTCACCGGGATATCGCTCGCGATCCCGTCGGCTGCGCTCATCGTCATCTCGCTCGCTGCGCGTTTCGCCGCTCCCGCTGCGGAGTCGGGCGACGCGAACACGTCAACGCTCATCTCCGCACTCTTGAGCGTGGTTCAGGGGACCATGATGCGGCTGTCGGGAATCGTCCTCGTCCTTGCTCTCGCGATCATTGTCGTGACGATCGTCGTCAAGCCTTCCGGAACGGATGGCGAGGAGAGACCTACAGTTGCGGCCGCGTGATTCACGAGGCATGACAGTGCCGTCGGTGCGCGGCGCGTTCAGGGAGAAGTTGGTAGGCCGGCCACGCGGATGAACTCGCGGGCTGCTGCCACCCGCGCACTGCCCTCGTCGGAGTCAGCCGCGCCGATGAGCGCCATGGTCCGGGTGAGCACATTGTGGACTGCCCGTGATGTCGTGCCGCGCTCGTCGGCGATCTGCTGGTTCGACATGCCCAGTGCCACCATGCGCAGCACCTCGACCTGGGTCCGCGACAGCCCGGCCAGCGGACGTGCCGGGTCACGGTCGTCGCGGGGGATGCCGCTCTGCGACCGGCCCAGCACCGCGTCGAGTGCCGCAACGAGAGCCTTTGGTTCGGCGAGGTGGTCCTTGCGGAGGTAGCCGACCCCCGCTGGCAGGGATCCGGGGTCGCGGCCCGCGAACCGGGCATCGGGCAGGTTTGACAGGAACAGCACCGCGAGATCGGGTGACTGGGCGAGGAATGCGTCGGCGAGGTCGAAGCCGTTGACGCCGGGCCCGAGGTCGACGTCAAGGACGACCGCGGCGGGACTCATGCGCTCCCACATCAGCCGAGCCCGTGCAACGGTGGCAGCCGCGCCCACCACGAACCCCGACTGGGTGAGGATCTCGGCGAGCAGCCCAAGGGTCAACAGGTCGTCCTCGACGACCAGTACTGTGCGACCCCCACCGACCATGGGTCAAGCCTTCCATCGGACCGGCGAGGTCGACCCGAAATGTTCACTTCCGGGAACGTATGCCCCGATACGTCGCCGCCCCCGTCCTGAAATGCTCCGATACGGTCACATTTCAAGCGTCCACGTAATCGGGCCTGCGACTGTCGACGCATGACTGGAGTCCGGCGGCCCTGCGCCGCCTTGAGGGGTCGCTTCGGATTGACTCCATCGGGAGGCCGGGTCGTGCAGGTGAGCCAGGGTCGTGTCAGGGTGCTGGAGACGCTCGAGTCGATGGCCGTCGTGGCAGCGGAGCTCAGGTTGGCAGCCGCGCCCCTGGCCTCGGCCGCCATTGGACCGCTCAACTGCCGTGATCCGCGGACACGACCGCGTTGGGTCTCGTGGTCGGCACTGCACTCGACTAGCGGCGCCGGTACACGTCTGCACGGTGCTCGATCACGTGGATCAGCACGTCGCCGTGATCCTGACAGATCTCGTAGATGATTCGGTAATCCCCCCGACGAGCTGCGTGCAGACCTTCCAAAGCGAATCTCAGGGGCTTGCCCACCCGCTCTGGCTCCAGCGCGAGCGCGGTGTAGACGAACGCGATGACCGCCGTGCCGACTTTCTCGGGGAGGCGACGGAGCGACTTCGTGGCCGTCGGGGTCCAAGACACCTCCCGGGCGGTCACGCCCCGGTGCCAAGCATCGCCAACGCCTCATTCCTGTCCAGGGTCACGGCCGCATCCGACTCTGCGCGCGAGGCGCGCACCTGAGCCAGCAAGTCTGGATCGGACAGGACTCGCAGGGTCTCCTCCAACGACTCGAGGTCCTCGGCGCTGATGACGACCGCCGCGGGGCGGCCGTGCTTAGTTATCGTGACCCGAGCGTGTTGGGACTCGACCTGCTCAACGACCTCCGAGAGCCGGTTCTTCACTTCAGCCAGGGGCAACTGCTCTGCGATGCTCATGGCTATAAGTATGGCTACTTTGTTCACTAGGTCAAGCGGCCAACGCCACTTGCAGATTCGGGCCTGAATCAATTGCAAAATCGGGTACGCGAGTCTTGCAGAATCGGACGCATTTTCGTCGTGAACTACCGCCCCCGACTAGCTGACGAGGCTATGGCCGGCACTGCTCAACGTCGCACCTCGTCAGGCCAGGGCCTTCAACCGCTCGTACTTGGATGACCTGTGCTCCAGTGCGATCCCGTCTGCGACCGGGGTCAGGCACGACCCTGTGCGTATGCGTCGTCTCATCGAGTCGGTGGCTCGAAACCTCGCCAGCGAGGCGACTTTGGCCACTCTGGCCGCCGATGTGTCCGGCGACGGTGCCGCGTTCGACCCCAAGACAGCGCGCACCTATCTGGACGCGCTCACCACCGTATTTGGCCTAGACGAGCTTCCGGCCTGGAGTGTCGCCCTACGGTCGAAGTCGCGGCTGCGCACGAGCACGAAGCTTCACCTCGCAGACCCCGCGCTGGCCTGCGCTGCGCTGGGAGTAAGCGCAGAAAGGCTTGCGCAGGATCCTCAGTTCTTCGGGCAGGTCTTCGAGTCCATGGTCACGCGAGACATGCGCGCAATGGTCGAGGCGCGGTTTGGCGCCGCCTATCACTACCGTGACAACACCGGTCTCGAGATCGACCTCATCCTTGAGTACGAGGACCGTCGATGGGCTGCGATCGAGGTGAAGCTCGGCTCCTCGCGGATTCCCGAAGCGGAGAGGGCGCTCCTCACCCTCCGTGACAGTCGCGTGGACCTGCAGAGGCTAGGACATCCGGCATTCCTGGCCGTCGTGACAGGAACTGAATACGCCTACACCCTGCCGTCCGGTGTTCATGTCGTGCCGCTTTCGGCTCTTGCTACGTGATGGACGAGCTGGCCGCGGAGCGAAGCAGCGTCCGCCCGATCGTCAGCAGGGCGCGGGCCCGTCGCTGAATACAACATTTGAGTTATATAGCCTGAAGGGTGTATTTTGACGAGTGTCCGGACGGTCGAGGTCGATCTCGTCGACGACTGGCTCGCCACCCTCGACGACAAGTCGTACGAGCTCGTCGCCGGCGACAGGGCAGGCAGCTGGCAGAA
>CALPZT020000194.1 GCA_943328365.2 Bifidobacterium breve
CGTCGGCAGCGAAGTGCACGTCGCGGTCGTTAGGACAAGGGATCCGGCTCCCTTCGGCAGGCCCTTTCACAGAACCTTGTTCTTGTTGTCGCGCACCGTGTACGACGTGACGACGGCGGATGACGTGCCGGCGAGGGTCTGGAACACGATTGAGGTCTTGCCATTGGCGGCCTTCACCAGCTTGGGAGCCGGGAGCTGGGTGGGCGCCGCCACGACAACCGGGGCCGCCGAGATCGGCATTGCGACGCCCTCGTTCTCGGCGTTCCGACTGCGAACCGTGTAGGCGTAGGTACCGTCCGCAAGGTCAAGCACAGTGCACGTGGTCGTCACTGTTTGGCAGACGACCTGGCCGGTGGCATCGAGGACGTCGTAGCCGACCACTGTCTCAGGCGAGATCGCTGGTGGCTGCCACTCGACGACGACCGATCGATTACGGGCCGTGAGCGTGATGCCCTGGGGTGCGCTCGGGATGGTCGGATAGCCCGCGGCACGGAGCGCGTTATTCACCATCTCGAGATACCCCATGGCGAACAGCCCCAGATTCGAGTAGTTCGTCACCTTGCCGCAGGGTGCGTTTCCGCCGGCCATCTCGCCGATGAGGATGTTGCCGGTGGCGTCAGCGACCCACGCGGGGCTGCCACTGTCGCCAGGGCAAATTCCGGTGGCTGCGGACTGCCCCGTTGCGAAGACCGGGCCGAGCGAGGAACCCTCGTTGAAGCTGACGAGGGGCAGGCTCGTGGCGAACGGATTGGAGGTTCGCTGGTCGACACCGGTGAGCCCGTACCCGGCGTGCTGCACCGTGGTGCCGGCCGCGCGCCATCGATCCATGTCGAAGTGGGTCGCGAGCCGGCTGAATCCGGGGGCTCCGAGATCGCGGTCAAGTTGGAGGATGGAGATGTCATCCGGCTGCACTTGATTCGTGGTGTTCACGTAGCCGGCCGGTCGAAAGGCGTTGATGACGGTGACCGGCGCTGGGTTCTGAGGCCCGGTATTGCTGTAGGTGAGCGCAGTTGCGCCCGGGTTGAACAGGGCAAAGCCCGAAACCCCGGCGCCGGACTCGTGGCCAGTCGTGCAATGGGATGCCGTAAGGACGAGTCGACCGCGGAACATGCCGCCGGTGCATCCGGTCGGCCAGCTCGTGCCGTCGAAGGCGGCGATGCTGACGATCGCTGGATTGCCGTTGGCCGGAGTGCCGCCGTAGACCCGGGGCGTAGCCAGCGGCTGGGCCGCGGCGGCGGGGGCGAGGAGGAGTGACGCTACGGCCGTGGTGAGCGCGGAGCCTGTCAGCGTGCGGATTCGCGAGGTCACCACCGGGGACGTTCGGGTCGACAAGCGGTCATCACGTGCTCGGCGGGGGACCATAGTCACGTCATTGTGCCACGGGAATTCCTCGTCTTCGAAATGCGGCCGCCTCAGCCATGGACGGATTGGTCCCGAGGGCTAGCCTTGCGATCATGACGGTATTCGACACGCTGTGGAGTGAGCTGGAGCCCGTCGGCCGCTGTGCGGCAACCGGTGGATATCGAAGGTTCGCCTATGCTCCCGAGGAACTCGAGTGCCGTGAGTGGTTTGCCGCCGCTGCTGCGCAACGAGGCCTCGATATCGAGACGGACCGCAACGGCAACCTGTGGGCGTGGTGGATGCCGGAGGGCGCGGCCGCTCGTGAGCAAGCCCTCGTCATCGGCTCGCACCTTGACTCGGTTCCCGATGGCGGTGCGTTCGACGGCCCACTGGGAGTCGTGACGTCGCTCGCTGCGATCGATGCTGCCAGGGCGAGCGGATTTGTGCCGTCCCGACCGATTGCGGTCGTGGTCTTTGCCGATGAGGAGGGAGCCCGCTTCGGCATGCCGTGTGCCGGATCCAGGCTCATGACCGGGCAGCTTCATCCGGACAAGGCCCGGGCGCTGGTCGGGAGGGACGGTGCGACGATGGCGGAGGCGATGTCAGCGGCAGGCCTTGACCCTCGGCACCTCGGCCCCGATGAGGAGCGGCTCGCAAGGGTCGGCGCATTCGTCGAACTGCACGTCGAGCAGGGGCGCAGCCTCATCGACTCAGGCGCCTCGATCGGCGTTGCGACCGCAATCTGGCCGCACGGCCGGTACCGCTTCACCTTCAGCGGCTCGGCGGATCACGCCGGCACGACGCGCATGCAGGACAGGCACGACCCGATGATCCCGTTTGCGCACACCGCTCTCAGCGCTGACTCGTCAGCGAGGCTCAGCGACAGTCGCGCGACGTTTGGCCGAATCGAGGTCGAGCCCAACGGCACGAACGCGATTCCTTCCACAGTGCGAGCCTGGCTTGATGCCCGGGCCATGGATCAGGCGACCCTCGACGAGCTCGTCGGGCGAATCAGCGCGACCGCGCACGAGTGGGCTAACGTGAACGGCACGGCAATCGATGTCGAGGTGGAGTCGTCGTCGGGAGTGCTCGAATTCGGTGGCGCCCTGCGATCCCGCGTCGCACAGGTCATCGCAGACGAGCAGGGCAAGGACACCATCCCGATGCTGCCCACCGGCGCCGGGCACGACGCGGGCATCCTCGCCTCGGCCGGAGTCGAGACCGCGATGATCTTCGTCCGCAACCCAACAGGGGTCTCGCACTCTCCCCATGAGCATGCCGAGCGAGACGATTGCCACGCCGGAGTCCTTGCGCTCACGGCTGTCATCAAGGACATGGCCTGACTACCGTCTATCGCTGCGAGTGGGCGTGGATCGGCGCCGGCTCGCGAGCCGATGTCGATATCAGCGTCGACGAGTCTGGGCGGATTTCGTCCATCGATTCCAGCGATCCGCAATTGCGGCCCGAAGCGGTGCAGCTCCCCGGTCTCGTCCTCCCTGGGTTCGCGAACGGTCACTCGCACGCATTCCACCGAGCGCTCCGTGGTCGTACGCATGGCGATGGCGGCACATTTTGGACGTGGCGGGAGCGAATGTACGAGGTCGCAGCCGTGCTTGATCCCGAGCTCTACTACGAACTAGCGAGAGCCGTCTACGGGGAGATGGCCCTCGCCGGCGTTGCCTGCGTGGGGGAATTCCACTATGTCCATCACGCACCCGACGGTTCGCCGTACGACGATCCCAATGCGATGGGCGAGGCCGTTCGCCATGCCGCGCGCGATGCTGGCCTTCGGCTGACGTTGCTCGACACCTGCTACCTCGCCGGCGGGCTCGAGAGCGGCGCCCATGTGCCGCTCTCGCCGAGGCAGGCACGATTCGGCGACGGTGACGCTGATCGTTGGGCACGGCGCTTTGAGGGGTTGACGGCCGATAAGTCGACCGTCATCGGTGCTGCGATCCATTCGGTGCGTGCTGTGCCAAGCGAGCAGATCCCGGTTGTCGTTCATGCGGCACAGGGGCGCCCGCTGCACGCGCACCTGTCGGAGCAGCTCGCAGAGAACGCAGCATGCGAGGAGGCCTATGGGCTGACGCCGACCGGTGTGCTCGCCCGTGCAGGCGCGCTCGGCCCGATGACCACGGTCGTGCACGCCACTCACCTGACGGGCGCTGACATCGGCGTGCTCGGCTCGACACGTACGTCGACCTGCTTCTGCCCGACCACTGAACGTGATCTGGCCGATGGCATCGGCCCCGCCATGGAGTTGAGCAAGGCGGGGTCGCCATTGTGCCTCGGCTCGGACCAGAACGCGGTCATGGATCTCATCGAGGAGGCAAGGGCCCTGGAGATGCACGAGCGGCTCCAGCATCATGAGCGCGGCCGCTTCACTCCCTCGGCTCTTGTCGATTCGCTGACCGTGCAGGGCCACGCAGCGCTCGGATGGTCTGACGCGGGCCGCATCGAGGTGGGCCAGCGCGCGGACCTCGTCGCGATACGCACCGACACCGTCCGCACCGCCGGATCCGAACCGGAGCAGGTGCTCTACTCGGCGACTGGGAGCGATGTCGACTCGGTCGTTGTCGATGGCCGGCTCATCGCGTCAGGCGGCAGGCACCGCTCAATCGATGTCTCAGGCGAACTCCACGACGTACTTGCGAGGGTCTGGGCTCGGGTCCGTGCCAGCTGATGAGCCGGGCTTCTCGATCATTCGCCACTCGGATCTTGCCGTCTCGCGGTGGGCAAATGGCGCGGGTACCACGAGGCAGGTGGCGGCGGAGCCCGATGATTCCGGGATCGACTCATTCGACTGGAGGGTCAGCATCGCCGATGTCGTCGGCGAGTGCTCGTTCTCAGCATTTCCAGGGATCGACCGGACGATCCTGCTGGTGGAGGGTCGAGTGATGGTGCTTGCCATCGATGGGGTGGAGTGCCGACTCGACCCCCTTGCTCCGGTGCGCTTCGGAGGCGAGGCTGATGTCACATGCTCGGTGCCTGATGGTCCCACCCGCGACCTGAATGTCATGTGCCGTCGGGGCGAGTGGGCGGCATCGGTCGAGGTGCTCGATGCCCGCAAGCCGGTCACCGTCGCCCCGACCTCGGAGGGAATCGCCTTCGTCGTCTGCTTCGCCGGGCAGTGGTCGCTGGTTGAACCGGCTGCTCATTGGCTCGGGCCGGGCGACTTCGTACGAGTCGGTTGCACGACGATCGTGCAGGCGGCCGAAC
>CALPZT020000195.1 GCA_943328365.2 Bifidobacterium breve
CGGACCAGAAGTCTGTCAGAGGCGCGAGGACAGCACGCCAGCGCCCGTCGGACAAGGATCCGCCGCTGCTTCAGCCGGATGGTGCGGCATGGCCGCGTACGGAGCCCCTGCGCGCGAAGCGCCCCGGAGATATCGGATGATCGGTCCTGCGGGTGTCGTTCGCTCGTGCCTGGAATTGACCCTTCGATATGTGTCGTTCCCCAGTGTTTGCAGAGATGTTTCGCGTGTCAACGCTCCATCGATGCCCGACCCCATCGGTGGTTGCAGGCGAAGGCACGTCGGTGGTGACACGACGGGCGTTGACGATCTCGCATCCGGTCACTGGCAGAGTGCCCATCGGGATGAATGACGAGGAAGTGAGCAACAGGTGCGTCAGTCCGACATAGTCGTCATTGGCGCGGGCATCAGTGGGTTGGCTGTCGCTGAGGCCGTGCACCGAAGTGGCCGCACGGTCACCGTGCTCGAGGCTAGGCCGCGCATCGGCGGGCGACTCTTGTCCGATCCGCTGGATCTCGGCGCATCGTGGTTCTGGGACGGTGAGCAACGGGTCCGTGCCATGGCCGATCGTCTTGGCATCGCAGTATTTCCTCAGCACATCGCTGGCGACGCGATGATCGACGAACGGGACGCAGTGCACCGGTATCCCGGAAACCCGATCGATGGGCCAGCGCATCGCTTTGCCCGAGGGGCTGCCTCGTTGACTCATGCACTGGCGGGCCAACTGCCGGAGAGGGCAGTGCTCGTGGGTCAGCCCGTCCTGGAGATCTCCGATGACCTGGGCGTGACGACAGCAGACGGAACGTGGCAGCCCCGGCATGTGGTGATCGCGGTGCCACCGGCAGTTGCGATACGGACCATCCGGCTGCCGCAATCCCTCCCCACGAGTCTCATGGCCGTTGCCCTGCGCACGCCAGTGTGGATGGGCGACACGATCAAGGTGGTAGCGATGTATGACGAGCCCTTCTGGCGCACCGACGGGCTCGCTGGCGCCGCGATCAGTCGAGTCGGCCCGCTGCACGAGATGCATGACCTCTCTGGGCCCGATGGATCGCCTGCCGCGATCTTCGGTTTCGCCCGCGCGAGTCAGCCCGACGGTCTGGATCAAGCTGATGTGCGCGCGCAACTGGCTCGTATCTTCGGCCCTCGTGCGGGAGTTCCGCGGGAACTCCAGATCCAGGACTGGTCCCGCGAGCAATGGACGAATGCTGCTGCATCTGCAGAGGAATCTGTTCCGGGCGCGGCTGACTACGCACTGTTCGGCCACGCTTTGTACCAGCAACCGCAACTGGGCAGCCGACTCCACTGGTCATCCACCGAGACCGCACCACATTACGCAGGGCACATCGAAGGAGCGCTGGAGGCAGCCGAGCGAACGGTGAGAGCGATCTCAGCATGTCCTGAGTAGTTCCTGCTCGCCGCTGTCTGGCGTCCATCGCCAGCGGCGATAGACATCAGAACATCAGGGAGTGATGCAGTGATGTCCACAGGGTACGCTCGCCCCATGCGCACGACTCTCACGCTTGACGATGATGTGGCCATGCTGCTCAAGAAGTTCAGCGAGGAAGCCGGGCTCACCTTCCGAGACGCGGTCAACCAGTCGATTCGTCGCGGGCTCGTTCCACAGGCGCTTCGGGAAGCGGTCGAGATCCCCCAACCGCGATCGATGGGCAGGCCCACGGTGGATCTCACGCAGGCACTGTCGCTCGTTGAGAGCCTGGATGACGAGAGCGTCAGCAGCAGGCTGAGGTCGTCGCGTGATCGTTCCTGACGTCAATCTCCTCGTTCATGCGATGAATGCGGAGAGCGATCACCACGAGCGAGCCTGGTCATGGTGGTCCTCAACATGGAACGGCACTGAGCACATCGGCTTGGCGTGGTCCGTGATGATCGGATATCTGCGCATCACCACGCACCCTCGAATCATGCCGGTCCCTCAGCCCTTTGACGCCGCCATCAGTGACGTGCGGTCCTGGATGGGTGCACCGATCAGCGTGATGTTGACCCCCGGCCCCGATCATCTGCACGTCATGGACGCGCTGATGGCAGGGGCCGGCCGGGGTGGTGACCTCACGTCGGATGCTCATCTTGCTGCGCTCGCTGTGGAGAACGGCGGCACCATCTATTCGCAGGATGCTGACTTTGCCCGATTTCACGGGGTGCGCTGGATCAATCCCTGCGCCTAGTCCACCTGCCCATGTACGCCTAGTCCACCTGCCCATGTACGGGGGTCGGTGTCGTGCAGAACGTGAGCGAGCAGCACCTGACATCCGCGGCCGATCACCTGGATTCGCCTCATGGACGCTCGGATTCGTCAGCTCGACCCATGCCCTGCTTCGTTTCGCCGGCGCCGCCGGCCCATTGCGTTGATCGCGATGATGATCGGCACGGCAATCGCTGCCGCGATGAGCACGAACGGCAGAAGGAACCCCACGGCTGTGATGGCGACTCCGACCAGCGTGACGAGCGCTGTCCACCCGTTCTGCAGGCCCGATACGAATCCCGGGGGAGTGGCGCCGATGGATTCGACAACGGGGCTCAGCGACACGGTCACCGTGGAGTACGACACCTGATCACGAAGATAATCGCGCTGTGAGATGAGCGAGTCGAGTTCGGCCTGCCGGTTCGCGAGCTCGGTCTCCACCGCAACGAGATCGGCGACACTGCTCGTGGCGGCGAGAAGTTCCTCGAGTCGCTTGGCCGACGTCTGGAGCGCCCCGATCCGCGCGTCGAGATCGACAACCTGCTGGGTGACATCCGCAGCCTGACTGGTGAGGGATTGGACCGCCCCGAGTGCTGAGACTTCGGAGATGAAGGCATCAAGCCGGTCCGCGGGCACTCGCGCGGTGATCGTCTCGTAGGTCGTCTCGTCTGAATTGGATAGGTCCTGCTGCTGGACGAAGCCCCCGCTTGCGGTGACGAGATTGACGACCCTGGCGCCGGTCGTCGTGACATCGTCGACGCGAATCGAGATCGTCGCGGTTTTGATCACCTGCTGCTGGACTGATGCGGCATCCCTGTCTCCCTGAGCCTGTATGGCCTCCGCGCCCATGTCTGCGTTCATCATGAGCTCTCCGGGCATCGCCTGATCGCCCATCATCGGGACTATGTCGCCGCTGCTGCAGGCGGTGACGAATCCCGCGAGGCAGATCAAGGTCGCTCCTGCGATGAGCACACGTCGGCGCACGCCTACCCTTGTTCGAGCGGAAGGCGAATCGTGGCTCGCACGTGAGCCCGCAGCGCTGAGCAGTTGTTGGGTCCGATTCATGATCGTCCTCCCGTTCGCCGGTGTCCTTGCACCATACGACGCACGGAGGCGTGATTCGGTTTCATGCGAACCGAAAAATGAGTGTGCAGCCGGTGCTACGCCACTACGAGGGCGCTGGCGGGACGGCGCTGGTGGGACGGCGCTGGTGTGCCGGATGTCAGCGGGCGATGGAGCGGCGGCCTCGCCAGGCCATCACCGACAGGGTGCTGGCCGCTGACAGGATCGACAGCACCGACGCCGCGGAGCCGATTGACAGGATGGATGCGAAGGATCCGACGCTCCCGGCGGAGAGGGCCGAGCCGACGCTGCCGATCGACAGCACCGAGTCCTTGGACGCGATGCACAGGACGCTGCCAGGGGAATTGATGCTCAGGCGACTGCGGCGGTCTGACATAGGCTCATGATGGCACCCTGTCGCTCGGCAGGTCGCCAAGATCACCGGATCGAGGGGAGTTTCGTGCGAGATCGCAGGGCGGGCAAACTCGTGCGGATACGTCGAAGCGGATTCAACGGACCGCTATCGGGTGGTGCGACACTCATGAGCGGATTCCTCATCAGCGCATTCCTCACGAGCGTGTTGCTGGTGGGCGCTGCTCGGCCGGTACTCGCCGAGACCAGGGAATCGCAGGTCACGTCACCCCTCGGAACGGTGAGCCTCACCATGCAGTCGCCGCAGAGGTTCACCGAGGCCAAGTGCCTGTTCATCCCACTCGACGTCGAATGGCAGCGCCGGGCTGATGTCACGGTGGTTGGCGAGTTGACGGTTCGCAAGCCTGGCACGTCCATAGCGAACGCGGATTCCTTTCTTCTCGCCCCGAACGAGCCGGTTGCCGGCAACTACACCGACTACGTCTACGTCTGCCCGGCAGACGGGCCAGGCGCATACGTTGTCTCGGGGACGGTGAGCTTCATTGGCGCTGATTCATCCGACGTCGTCGCCATGTCACCGATGGCATTCACCGTTGTACCGGCGAGCACCTCGGTCACCGGCCTGATGCTGTCGCAGAGCGGCTCGAAGGTAACGGTGAGCGGTCGCGCTGTGATCACCTCGAACGGGAGTGCCGCTGGTGGAATTCTCCTCATTTCCGTCCGAGAGCCCGGCACGACCGAGTGGGCGAACGTCGCCGTTCCCGACGTGAGTCCTCGAGGGGCCTTTTCCGCGAACATTGCCCCACGATTGGCGCCGGGAACGCTCGTACGTGCCCAAGTGCTCAAGTGCAAGTGGTGCACCGGTGCAAAGGCGTATGCGCGGGTCAGGTGATGTACGCGGCGTCAG
>CALPZT020000196.1 GCA_943328365.2 Bifidobacterium breve
GAGGCCGGCACCCATGAGCATGAAGTGGAAGTGCGCGACGACGAACATGCTGCCGTGCATGTACTGGTCGACCGGAACATCCGAGAGATAGACCCCGGTGATACCGCCGATGATCTTGCACCAGAGCACCGCGTACACGGTCATCATCGGCAGCCTTGTCCAGACCTTGCCCCGCCACATTGTGCCGAGCATGACAAGGACAAGGAAGCCGAACGGGATCGAGATCAACTCTGTCGACAGCATGAAGGGGTAGCCTGCCGACGGCGCCCAGCCGGTCATGTACATGTGGTGCACCCACACGACGGAGCTCAGGCCGACGATGCCGGCGAAGCCTGCGACCGCCACCTTGTATGAGAAGAGCGGCTTTCGTAAGAAGACGACCATCAACTCCAGCAGTGCTGCTGTCGCTGGCACGACGATCACATAGACCTCGGGATGGCCGAGGAGCCAGAAGAGGTTCTCGTAGAGCCAGACGCTTCCGCCCTCCTGCGGGATGAAGAAGGACGAGCCGAACACCTTGTCGCTGAAGGCGAACGCCTGCGAGTACTGGTACATCGGGAACCAGACGAGGCCCATGATCGCCGCCGCGAGGATGCCGATGACGAAGATCGGAACCCGGTTCCAGGTCATGCCACGCGCCCGCATCGTCACGATCGTGGTGATGATGTTGACGCCGGCGATGCCGGTGGAGAACGCGAAGGTGATGATGCAGATCTGGTAGCCGAGCATGCCGATCGGCGCCTGCGTTCCGAGAGGTTGATACGCGGTCCACCCATCGCGCATGCCACCGAGGAGCAGATTGCTCAGCAACGGGGGGACTGCAGCGAAGAGCAGCCAGAAGCTCAGGGCGTTGAGCCGCGGGAAGGCCATGTCCCTGGAGCCGATCATGATCGGCATGATGAAGTTTCCGAGCGGGCCGGAGACAACGATGATCATCGCGATGATCATGACGATGCCGTGGGTGCCGATAAGCGAGTTGTAGAAGTTGGGGTCGAAGACCTCTTGCCAGGTGACGCCGAGTTCGGTCCGAATAAGCATGGCGAAGAAGCCACCGAATCCGAGAAGCGTCAGCGCCATGATGAGGTACTGGATGCCGACCACCTTGTGGTCGGTCGTGTACTTCCAGTACTTCCACTTGCCCTGGCCCTTGCCTGCCATGTACTCGGCATCGTCGTGGGTGAGGTCATGGCCGAGCATCCAGCGGATCGGACCGGCGAACGCGCCGATGCCGATCATGAAGCCGATGACCCAGGCCACGTAGGTCGCACCGATGAGCGCGTTGAGCCCCACCTGCGAGTAGTCGGAATTCTGGGTGCCCCAGGGGACGAGCTTGGACCCAATTGCATAGGTGACGACTGAGAGCACGAGTCCAAGGCCGGTGCCGGTGAGAACGTTTGTACGGCGCAGGAACCCTCCGGCCTTGCCGTGCTGCTTGGGCTGCGGAACGGCTGCCTGCTCGTGGATATCCGAGGTCTGCATAACGTCGACGGTGCTCATACGGTCCTCTTCCCGCCCATTTCACGAACCCAAGCGTCAAACTGCTCCTGGGTGACGACCTTGATCTGGGTCTCCATGTACGCATGATGGAGACCGCAGAGCTCCGCGCACCTGATGTTGAACGTACCGAGTTTGTTGGGCGTGACCCCGGTGTTCGTAATGGCACCCGGGTTTGCGTCGATCTTCACTCCGAGTTCGACGACCCAGAAGTTGTGGATGACGTCCTTGGACGTCACATTGAAGTAGAGCGGCACGTCGATCGGCACGACGAGGACATCCGAGGTCACCTTCTGCTGATCGGGGTACTCGAAGGTCCAGACCCACTGCTGGCCCGTGACGTTGATGTCGATGGCCTTGCGCGTGTTCGGCTGCTGATTCGCCGACGTCGTTCCGTTCGAGAATTCGGTGATCCGAGCGAGTTCAACCAGCCCCCAGATGACGAGGAAGGCGGCAAGCAGGCTCGTCGCCCCAATCCACCCATAGATGGCGATGGGATTCGATCGGAGCGCCGGGCTCTCCTGCATCGGCGGTTCCTCGCCATGGACGCGACCCCAACCGAGGAGGCTGTATAGCATCACCGTGGCGGTGATCGCCATGATCGGTGCCGACACAATGGTGAAGACGAACATCGTGCGTTCGATCTCGTACATGACAGCAGACGCAGGCGCCCCGCTCATATTCATGAGGTGAATGACGAGCCAGGCCGCCGGGAAGATGGCGAGCGTCAAGATCACGAAGATGAGAAGGATGTGCCGCACATAGGGACGGGACAGCCATTCACGGAGCCGATACGAGGAATCCGGCCGGTTGGTCGGCTCCTCAGGCTCGTCGGCCTGCGCAGTTGGACGTTCATCGACTGTTGACATCAGACCACCGTCACCGTTCCGCTCATCCAGCCACGCTCACTCATGACGCCGCCGAAATCGACGTATCCGTCTCCGCAGGGGTCCTCGCAGTTCCAGATGTACTCCCCCGGGTCACCTGTCATGAACGAGAAGGTGATCTCCTGAGGCTTGGGGTACCCGTTCGCCTCGTTCTTGGCATTGTTCGCGACCGCAAGCATCGGCACGCTCACGAAGAGCTCCGGCTGCGTCGACTCGGGATACTGGTGCAGGGTGAAGGTGTGGGCGACGTTATCGGCCTCGATCTTGTCCTGGACCTTGCCGTTGTAGACGGCGGTGCCATCGACCGTGCCGTGCACTTCGGCAAAGTAGTCGTTCCAGACGGTCGTGCTGCCGTCGTATTGCAGCACGGTCATGGTGATGAGCGAGTTCGCAGGGAGCTGGATCGTCGTCGAGGGCCAGTAGAACGGCCAGTCGGTGCTCTCGATTCCGACCCCGGGGCCGTGCTCAGGGCCCGGGACGCTCGCGCTGCGCTGCGGGTAGATCGACAGTGCGACGGTCGCATGCGGCACCTCGCCCTTGTCAGTCTTCGCCGTGCCGACGACCGTAGCGACGAGGACCGCTGGCTCAGCTTGCGCATTGCCGAGCAACAGCACCGAGCCGGCCACGACCGCCGCTCCGATAAGTACCGTCACGACCGCGAAAAATGCCCTCTTCATGCGATGTCCACCATGCCTAACCACCTCTGTATCGATGAATCTCGTGCCGACGAGCGATGCGATACTCGCGACTTCTCCGCCGAAAGCAGGAAACGCGCTTCACACGCTCACCGACGGCCCAGAGACTATCGTTGGTGATGGCCCGCGTGTGCAAAAACTGTGGAATTCACCACAATGGTGAGTTGATGCGTGCGACAGGGCCCGATACACGACAAGGCGCGTGTGCGGGAAGGAGCATGAATGAGCGAGTTCTTCGTCTGGGACTTCAACCTGTTCATCGCGCTCAACCTCGCCGGCGCCGCGGCCTGGTACTCATGGGCAGTTCATCGGGTTCGGCAGCGAGATTCGCGGTCACGATGGCCGGCGGCGTACTCGGCATGCTTCTACTCCGGGGTCGTACTCCTCGCCATCGCCTACCTCGGGCCCCTCGCTGCCTGGTCGCACACCTTCTTCTGGGTGCACATGACCCAGCACCTCCTCGTCATGATGGCCGCGGCACCGCTGCTTGTGCTCGGTTCCCCGGTCACCCTCGCCTTTCGGGCGAGCAACGGCAGCACGCGACGAACCCTCATCGTTCCGATCCTGCGAAGCCGGACCATCCGGATCCTCACGAACCCGGCGCTCACCTGGGCGCTCTTCGCCTCGGTACTCCTCGGTACCCACTTCACCGGTTTCTACGACTGGGCTCTCACCAACCATGACGCCGGCATGTTCATCGAGCAGCCCCTCTTCCTCATCACCGCACTGCTCTACTACTTCCCTATCCTCGGTTCGAACCTCCAAGCCAATCGTCCCTCACCCGCGATCCGGCTCATCTCGATGTCGCTCATGATGATCCCCGAGGCCATCGTGGGAGCAGTCATCTACTTCTCCTCTGTTGTCCTCTACCCCTCGTTCGCGAAGGAGCGGCCTTTCGGACTCGATCCGCTCGAGGATCAGCAGCTGGCCGGCGCGCTCATGTGGGCACTCGTGATGATCGTCGACGCCGCCTGGATGATGGTGGTTGCTGCGGAGTGGTTCACGAGCGAGGAACGACGCGGACGTCGGGTCGATGCCATGATCTCTGCAGAGGAAGAGGCCGCGGCTCAGGAGCAGGCCGTCAGCTGACCGGGCGCTGAGTCGCTGAACTGCCCCTCAGCTGCGATCGCTCGAGAAGCGAACGGCGGTGTCGCCGAGCACCGCACCCGGCCATACGCGAGCCCCGGTGAGCAGTTCGTTGTCGGCGCCGATGACCGCGCCGTCACCGATCACCGCACCGTCGATGACGCATCCGGATCCGATGCTCGCGCCCGCTCCGATGATGCTGTTGGTGATGCGCACCGAGCTGCCGATAACCGCGTCGGCAAAGACGACCGCACCGCCGATGACCGACTCCGCTCCGATAACCGCGCCTGCTCCAACCGCGGTCCCTGAGGTGAGGCGGGCATCTGGCGCGACCACTGCCCCATCGAGAACGAGTGACTCACCGATCGCCGGGAC
>CALPZT020000197.1 GCA_943328365.2 Bifidobacterium breve
CCACGGCAGCACTGGACGAGGCGGGCCGCGCACTGCGGGATCAAGTGACCCTCGTGCTCAACGGGGTGATCCAGGGCCGGCTCGCCGGGATTGCGCTGGCGCTGCAAGCACACCTCGACGAAATGGAGCGAGGCGGTCATCCGAGTCCGGAGCAACTCGTCGATCGGGTCACCGTGCTGCTCCAACTCGCTGAGCAGGACCTGTTCGCGATCCTGGCTGAACCGATGCGACCGATCCCTCTCCCGACCGTGCTTCGGACGCTGCAGGCCCGCTGGTCGGGGCTGCTCGCGGTCGATTGGGCCATCGATGCGAGCGCGCAGGCGCTGCTTGATTCGGAGGTAAGGCTGCTTGGAGCGGCGGCTCGGGTCATCGATGACGCAGTGAGCAATGCCAGTCGTCACGGCAGGGCAACCGAGGTCATTGTGCGTGTTGGCGCGGCTGGCCTCGGGCTGCGCTGGCTTCGCATCAGGGTGCAGGACAACGGTTCCGGGCCGGTGCAAGCGTCACCCGTGCGGGGATCGGCAGCCCTCGTGGTCGAGCAGATGCACGGCACATGGACCCTCAACGGTACCGATGAGGAAGGTGCCATCCTCGTCGTTGACCTGCCTGCTGATCGCCTGATGGTCGAGGCCGAACCGCCCAGAACATGACGAGTGCGACTCGCGAATCGTCACGGGTCGTAGGCTCGGCGCAAAACCGGGTTCATGAGGAGGTGGTACGGGCCATGCGCACCTCACCGTTGAGGCTTGCTCTCGAGAGCGGCTGGTCGACGTCGCCCGTGATCTGGGCCATGACACTCCCGTTCCTGGTATTTGGCTCCCTGCTTCGCAGTAAGGATTTCTATCCGAGCCGTACCGGAGCGTTGATCCTGATCATTGGCGTCAGCCAACTGATAGTGCTTGCAATACTTCTCCTCGTACGGTCGCAGCGCCGCCCGGGCCGGCCACTGGAGTCGATGTCCCCGGCGCAGGTCGTCGTGCTCTGGATTGGCTGCGGGGTGACACTCAGCCTCGTTTTGCACGTTGGCATCGAATCGTTCGTCAACAGCACGAACGCCCCTGGAATCGGTCTCGCCACCCGACTCCTGAACCTCACGGCAGCCACGGTCGTGTGCTACCTCGCTTTCACCTACCTGGCCGATGGCGTCGTACGCACGCAGGTGGAGGTCCGCCGACTTCGCCGGGTGAATGAGCGCATTCTCTCGTCCAAGCGGCAATCGGAGGGGTTTGTCGAGGCTCAGTCCCGACTGCTCGCGGAGAACTTGAATACGCAGGTCATCCCGGATCTCGAGCTCCTAGCCGAGCAGGCAGAGGCACTCGCAGCCGTTGCCCCGACTGAGGAGCTTGAAGCGCTGCAATCCCGGGTTGCGTACTACTCGGAGACCATCGTAAGGGCCATGAGCCGCGACATTTCGAAGGTCGAGCTGTCTCGCATGGCGGACGACCCTGAGGATGAGGCGCCTCCTGGATTGAGCCTGCGCGTGCTCGCTCGCATGGTCATGCACTCCCCGGTTCGTCTGGTTCCGACAGCGATACTCCTGTTCGTGATTGTCATTCAGCAGATGGTGCCTTCCTGCCTCAGCCGCGCGGGGCTCATGTGGGCGAGCGTCATCTCCGCGGTGGTCATCGGAAACCTTGTCGCGTGGGGGTGGTCATCGGCTGCGCGGCGTGAAGCCTTTGGGCGGGCTGGTGACCTCACGGGGGTCGGCATTGCCCTCCAGTACCTTCTCATGATTGCCGCCCTCGTTTGGGCAGCGAAGACTCCGAGGGTGGCCTGCGAATGGCAGGGCGGACTGCCCGAGTTGGTCATTGTCATCGTCATCGGATTGACCGGGATCATGGCACTGAGCGTCGCTCTTGAGACGAGTCGAAGCTCTGCGGCCCAAGCCGTCGTCCTGGAGTCGAAAATTCGCGAAAGTGAAGCCCTCGCAGCAGAGCTCGACCGGGCGGGGATACGCATTCGTGACCAGATTGCAGTGACGCTCCACGGGTCAGTGCAAGGTCGACTCACCGCCATAGCCCTCGCCATCGTCGTCTACATCGAGGCAGTCGGTCGCGGCGAAAGCCCGGATCATCGGCAGCTCCTCCAGCGTGTCACCGAACTCCTTGACCTCGCGCTCAGCGACGTGCGCGCGATCTTCGGCGAGGAGCAGGCTCCTTTGAGCATCGAAACGAGGTTAGAGGCTCTCCAAGGCCAGTGGACAGGACTCATCGACGTGACCTGGGGGATGTCGCCGAGAGCAGCCGAGCTTCTCGGGGCCGACCCCGATCTCGCCGATTGGACGCATGAGATCGTCGGCGAGGCGGTGACGAATGCGAGCCGTCACGGTCAGGCGCGTTCTATTCAGATTCGACTCGATGCGGACCGCGAGACCGGAACCAGGATCACTGTCACGGGAACCGACGATGGGGTTGGCCCCCCTTCCGCGCTCCGAGCAGGCCTTGGATCCTCCAGGGTGCAATCGCGTGGCGGGTCATGGACGCTTGAGCCGGGGCCTCATGGGAGCGGTTCGGTGATGACGGTCGTCCTTCCCACTGGACAGGTGGAATGCGCGAAAACCGATGATTTCGCAGGTGGCGGAGCTTGGGGCGGGCGAATGTAGGGGAAGGTCACGCTCCAAGGGGTGCAGCGTGACCCATGGGTCGGGTACCCGGCGACCAACAACACGACGACTACGACGAAAAGCCCAGGAAGGACGCCATGCCATCGACAGGGGGAGCGGGCGAGTTCCGCACGAAGGTCCTCGTCGTCGAGGACGAGGAGTTCACCAGGACCATCCTCACCGATTCGCTCATTGCCTCAGGAATGCGCGTCCGGTCGGCGGTGTCGGTGGCCGAAGCACTTGATGTCCTCTTGGAATTCGAGCCCAACGCCGTCGTGACCGACCTGCATCTGGGTCCGGGCCCGGATGGCGTCGACCTCCTCGAGCGGCTGAACAGGGACCTGCCATGGGTGGGCCAGGTCGTTCTCACCTCTCATGCCTCAGTACAGGTTGCACTCGGCGTGAATCGCCGGATTCCCGAGCGCGCTGTCTACCTTGTCAAGTCTCGCATCACATCGCTCGGCGATGTCGAGGAGGCGATTTTCGACTCGATCACGCGAACGACGGCGGACGAGCCCTCCGGCGAGGATTTCCCCGATGACCGCTTCGAATTGAGCGCCTCCCAGGGCGAGGTGCTTCGACTCATGTCCGAGGGCCTCTCGAATGCTGCCATTGCCGCGCGCCGCGAAACCACCCTGCGCTCGACTGAAAGCCTCGTCGCACGGACCTTCGCGACCCTTGGGCTGTCGAACGATCCCAGCACGAATGCTCGAGTTCTCGCCGTGCGGATGTGGCTGCAGGGCCAGGTCGTCATTCGGGACAGAACGTCAACGACACCCCGCACCGGGTCGGATCAGTCGTAAGCTCCGAGATCAACCGATGCACAGGGCTAGCCTGAGCGACATGTCGTCGCTCAGCACTCGGGTGCTGGCAGCCTCAGCCGGCCGCGATCGGGTGAGCGATGGGGTGAAGGCACTTGCCCTCGCACTCGTCATCCTCGGCCACGGCCTAGCGTGGACCATCACGCCGGACGGTTCTGTGGTCAATACGCTCGAGGCGGCCCCGTGGCTCTTTCCGCTCACCTGGCTGCTCCAGATCCTCCCGCTCTTCTTCCTGGTCGCGGGAGAGCGAATAGCGTCACTCGCAGCACGCCCGACGACTGATGGATTGCAGCGACGGGCTGCCCGACTCGTCACTCCCACGATTCCGCTGCTCCTCGTGACACTGCTCGCCGCCGCAGTGATCCCGAGCTTCGCCGGCGAAGCAGTCGCATCTGGTGCCGGTGTCATCCCGGTCCAGCTGCTCTGGTTCCTCGGCATCTACCTCGCCGCGATCGCCATGAGCCCACTGCTTGCACGGCTCCGCAAACCGTGGCACTTCGGGGTCATGCTCCTCGCGATCGCTGCAGTCGATCTCCTCCGGGTGCATGTCTGGGAGCCGGCAGGATGGGCGAATCTCCTCCTTGCATGGCTGTTCTTCGTCGCCCTCGGGATGCACCTGCCCCGACTTCGACTCGTCCCTCGTCGGCTCCTTGCGGTGGGACTCATGATTGCGCTCGCCGCCGCCGTCGGACTCGTCATTGCCGGCCCCTACTCTGCTGCCCTGATCTCGACCGATGCCCTACCAGGGATCAGCAATCTCGCTCCGCCAACGATGGTGCTCGTACTCGCTGGCATCGCACAGGTGATGGTCCTGCTCCTCGCCTGGCCGGGGCTGAGTCGACTCCTTGCCCGTGACCGGGTCTGGGTGCCGGTCGCCCTGTTCTCGTCGAGGGCCATGGGGATGTACCTGCTGCACATGCTTCTGCTCGCCCTGTGCGTCGGCGTTGTCATGGCTGCAGGGCTGCGTCCGATTGCTCTGTCCTTGGGCTGGTGGGCCCTTCACGCGCTCGTGCTCGCAATCATCGTGGGCCTCGCATGGGTGCTGACGCCTGCATTGATGAAGTCGGGCAGCGGCTCGGCGGCACTCGTCGCTCGACTGATTCCC
>CALPZT020000198.1 GCA_943328365.2 Bifidobacterium breve
GAGCACCCGGAGCGCTCGATCCTGCCAGAGGGCGGTGAAGCCGCGAACGAGTCCGCGCAGGCCACCCTCATTCAGGCCCGCAGCCTGCGCTTCGTCACGTGCGCGCTGCCCGGCATCTCCAACCCGCATCGCGGCTACTGCGATTGCCGCGAGGAGGAACAGAGCGCACGGCAGCCAGAAGGCGGATGCGGCGCCGACGCTGGCAATGAGTGCGGCCGCGGCCAGGGGCCCTGCCGTCCACCCGACGAGGAACACGCCTTCGTGAATGCCATTGAGTCGATCGGTGTCCATCCCCGAAGCTTGGGCAGCATCTGGAATGAGCGCGCGTCGCGCGCTGTAACCGGCCGGGTCGAAGATCGCCCCGACGATCGCGAGGGCGAGGATCGACCCGTAGGTGAGCCCGATGGTCATGGCGACGATCGGCACCGCCGCCACCGAGAGCGCGCTCACGACATCCGCTCCGATCGCGACCGGTTTTCGGCCGAGGCGATCGACGAGCCATCCGGTGAGCGGCGCCGCGAGGAGGGCCGGGAGTGCACTGATCGCGGCTACCGCACCCGCAGCTGCAGCCGAGCCTGTCTCCTGGAGCACGAGCCATGGGAAGGCGAGCATGACGACGGCGTTGCCAAGCCCGGAGGTGAGGTTCGCTGCCTCGAGGAACAGGACGGGGAGCAGCCGGCGAGACGCCGTCATAACTCACCCACCATCTGAACCGAGGACTCCCTATGCTGCCAGATGTCCATCCGCGAGAGTCGAGGGCGCGTCATCGTGCTGGCTTCACGACTTGAGGACCAGTCCGAGATCGTCAAGGTGCTCGCGAAGGATCCGGACGCCTTTCGGTCCCACCCCGTGGAGGGCGAGCAGTTCATCCTCGGTCCAATGGGTGAGATCCTCGAGGCTGAGAACGCCAGCGTTGGTGAGCGCTCTGGTCGCAGGAGCCCCGATCCGGGGCAGCTCGCTCGTCTTGTTCATCGCGGACCCTCTCTCTCGACAACTGGCCGGCCTGCCGAAGCGAGGATTGCACGGCCAGCGTGCGCACGAGTCGGTGGAACCCAGGCGTTCACCCTGGGCTCCTTGATTTGGCAGGGGGACGGATATCGGACCTCATGCGGGAACGCGATTGCTCACCCGCACGGGCAGGGAGCGAAGTCCGTGGATGATCCGGCCCGGATTGGGAACCGGTGTGCCCGCGAGGCTCCACGCCTGCGGATCGGGGAAGCGCGCGAGCAGATGACGCCACGCGACCTCCGCCTCCATGCGCGCAAGCGCAGCGCCGAGGCAGTGGTGAATGCC
Organism: Bifidobacterium breve; assembly: GCA_943328365.2. Classification (GTDB taxonomy): domain Bacteria; phylum Actinomycetota; class Actinomycetes; order S36-B12; family S36-B12; genus WLND01. Next base: position 1,294 of record CALPZT020000198.1, read on the forward strand.
GAAGCCGAAGGCCAGGTGCTTGCGGGCGTTGTGGCGGTGGATGTCGAAGCGGTTCGGCTCGTCGAAGACATGGGGATCGCGATTGGCGCCAACGAGCATGAGGATCATCGTTTCTCGATCTCCGAGGATCTCGCCCCCGGGCAGTTCGATGGGGGCCAGCGCGGTGCGGAAGGTGAACTGCACCGGGCTGACGTAGCGCAGCGCCTCCTCGACGAGGTCGGGGATGAGTTGCGGATCGGCCGCGACTTCCGAGAACTGATGCGGGTGTCGAAGCAGAACCTCGGTTCCGGCGCCGAGCAGGTTGACCGTCGTCTCGAAGCCGGCAAGCAGAAGGAAGGACGCGGTACCGACGATGTCGCGGTTGTCCAGGCGATCGCCATCTACCTGGGCCGTCGCCATGGAACTGAGGAGGTCGCACGCGGGGTTGGCCCGACGTTGCTCGAGCAGGTCACCCAGATATCCGACGAGCGCCTGCGAGGCCACGTCCATGCGGCGTGACTGAGCGAGGCTTCGTGGCCGGTCCAGGCCCTCGGCGAGGGTGTCGCCCCAGGCGCTGAACTGATGTCGATCCGCATACGGCACGCCGAGGATCTCGCAGATAACCGCCATGGGCAAAGGAGCGGCCAGGTCCCGCACCAGGTCAAAGGGCCGATCATGAGGCAGCGCCTCGACGAGTTGCGCGGCAACTCGCTCCGTGGCGTCACGCCAGCCCTGCATGATGCGATGGGTGAAGGCCGGCTGCACCAGTCGTCGCATCCGAGCGTGCGCTGCACCGTCCTTGCTGATGATGGCATCGAGCAGCGGGTCGATGCGGTCTCTCGGCGGCCTCGGGCCGATGAGGAGCGACTCGAGGATGTTGCGCGCCACGGGTATGTCCGCCGAAGCGTCCGGGGAACGCAGGACGGTCGAGCACACCTCGTAGTCGGACGAGAAGACCTCGCCACCCCGGCTGCGAATGACGGGACCGGTGCGCAGACTGTCTGCGAAGCCGACCATGTCGTCGGTGGTCTCGAGCAGGCCGCCCGGATCACCGAGGAGTGAGGTGGCGCGGGTGAGGGCCCAGTTGGTGCTGATGGACGCTCCCATGTGGAGGTCGCGCTTGATATCGGTCATCGATCGGGCCTTGCGGGGCGCTACTTCTGCGGTCACAACATCTGTTGTACAACACTCGTTGTATGCTCGTCAAATGAGCGTGCGTGACGAGGTCAAGGCGGCGACGATTCGAGTGATCGCTACTGAGGGAGTCCCGGCGGTGACGATCCGCCGAGTCGCCCGCGAGGTCGGCCGCTCGACATCGGCGATCACGCACTACTTCTCCGATCGCGACCAGTTGCTCCGCGAGTCGGTCACCGAAACCCTGACCGAGATGCAGGAGCAGATCGAGGCAACACTGCTCACGGCAGAGGACCCGCTGATGACCTTCCTCGAATGGTCTATCGAGGCCGATCCCCACGGGGTGTGGGCGGCGATCGTCGCAGCTTCCCGGGTCGGGATCGAACCGGAGATCACAGCACGCGCCTCGGTATTCGATCAGTGGTGGTGCGACCGACTCGCGAACGTGCTCGAAGGAAGATGCGCTGAGGGCGTCGATTCGCAGGAGGCAGCAGACGCGATTGGCGTGGTGGTCGAGGGGTTGGTCCTGTCCGTGGAGGCGTCGAGTCAGGACACAGCTCGACGCCAGCGACTTCTCCACCTTCTCGTACAGCCACTTCTCGCGACGAACGTGAAGGACGTACTCAAGGCTTCAGTGTCAGGCCACTGAGCATCGATGCGGATGCTCATGCGGCAACGTCGGTCGCGCGCCTGTCGAGTCACATCGTGTATCAGATCCAGGTAGGCCTGGCGGTCCGCAGAATCCAGAACCAGATGGCCATCGATGATCAGCACGTGCGGTTAGGCCCCTGCTCTTCGTTCGATGGGCTGCTCCCCCGCGTCACTCCATGCCACCACCATGCTCGGGAGCAGTGCGATCAACAAGGTGAGGGACATGACCAAGCCGAGGGCCTGATCCCAGGTTGTGGTGAGAGTGACCGTGTCATTCTCGGAGACCAGGACGAATACGACCAAACCGATGGTCAACAGGGCGCACGCGGTATACCCCAGGATCAAGTAGGCGTAGAAATACGCGCGATTTCGCATGGCTCGCTGCCGCTCATCCAGGAATCGCTCCGGAAGCTCGGCCACCGTGCGGGTCGAGATGCGCAACACCCACCAACTGCCCCAGGCCGCGATCGTCACAGCAATACCGACGATGCCGCCAGCCTGCGCGAACGACGGGACGATGGCGACGCAGAGAAGGGCGCTGATGACCGCGAGGATTCGCCGGCTACGGCGCGTACGTAGTCGCTGGAACTTGTGGTCGCGCTGGATGCGCTCGACCCTGCGCTCGAGATCGGCTTCCTTTCGTTCCTGTCGGTTCGTCGGAAGGTGCGGCATGGTCATACTCCTTTGCGGGACTTGGTGAATGGCTGGAGCGAGAAGAGCTCTTCGAGCGGGACGTCGAGCACCGATGCGATGTGCAATGCCAAGGCGAGGCTCGGTGAGTACTCACCGCGTTCGAGGTAGCCGATCGTTTGATAGTGCACCGAGACTGCGTCGGCGAGCTCCTGACGGCTCAAGCCCCGAGCGACACGCCACTCCTCCAGTCGGCTGAAGACCGCGGGTTCGTCGGCTTTGCTCCTGCGCCCCATGAATGCAGCATAAATGCTACATAGCAATAATGCAACATTTCTATCCCGCGGTGGACGAGGCACGAACCCATGACGCGCTCCTTGGGATTCGTCAGGCCTCGACCAGGCCGAGTTGCTTCATCACGGATGTGTTCATCGACTCGTGTCGTTCTGCGGCCTCAAGGGCCACTTTCTTGTGCAGGTCGGGCCCCAGTACGGCAAGTAGTACCAACAGGGTAGTGATGATCTCATCTCAATCGCACAAGGCCACGGCTCCCTCAGGGACTCTCGGTCTGGCCGCTCAACGATGGTGAGCATTCAATCGTGTAGCCGATACCAGAGTCGGCGGATCGCATCGGGAGGGATACTGAGCCATGAGCACACGCACCGCTGGGTGGCTTTGGGTCGCCGGTCAGTTCACCGCACTCGGCGTGCTCCTCTTTCTCCCCTGGCGCACGCCCAATCCACTCCTCTTGTCCATCGGCGCGGTTGTCGCCCTCGGCGGCGGCTTCCTCGGCCTCGCCACGTCACGCGCACTCGGCGATGCCTTCACGCCGAGCC